>NZ_SSDQ01000106.1:0-102127 GCF_004794315.1 Microbacterium sp. PF5
GAGGGCGGCTTCAACCGTGATGGCGGCGGTCAGCGTCGTGAGGGTGGCTACAGCCGTGATGGTGGTCAGCGTCGTGAGGGTGGGTACAGCCGTGACGGTGGTCAGCGTCGCGAGGGCGGCTACAGCCGTGACGGTGGCCAGCGTCGTGAGGGTGGGTTCAACCGTGATGGTGCTCCGCGTCGCGAAGGGGGCTTCAACCGTGACGCGGCTCCTCGTCGCGAGGGTGGGTACAGCCGTGATGGCGGTCAGCGTCGTGAGGGTGGCTTCAGCCGTGATGGTGGGCAGCGTCGCGAAGGGCGGACGGAGCGTGAGCGGGGGAGTGACCGGTCCCGGTCGTTCCCGCAGCGCGGCGGTGCCGGGCGTGAGCGTCCGGCCAACGCGTCGAACGAGCGTGCCCGGTTCGACGAGCCGACCGTTCCGGACGAGGTCACGGCCCGGGATCTGCACTCTTCCGCGCGCAACGAGCTGAAGACGCTCAGCAAGGAGAACGCGGAGCACGTCGCCCGACACCTGGCGATGGCCTCGCGTCTGATCGACGAAGACCCCGCGCTGGCACACGAGCATGCGCTGGCGGCGTCGCGCCGGGCCGGTCGCATTGCGATCGTCCGCGAGACGCTCGGCATCACGGCCTATGCGACAGGTCACTTCGCCCTGGCTCTTCGCGAGCTGCGCACCTATCGCAGGATCTCCGGGAAGGACGACCAGATCGCGCTCATGGTCGACAGCGAGCGCGGAATCGGCCGTCCTGACCGAGCACTCGAGACCGGTCGTGCCGTGGACCGCTCCACCCTCGACACCGCGGTGCGCGTGGCTCTTGCGATCGCGATGTCGGGCGCGAGGCTCGACCAGGGCGACCTGGAGCTGGCTCTCGGTGAGCTCGAGATTCCCGAGCTCGATCCCGATCGTGCGTTCGAGTGGAGCCCAGCACTGTTCTCCGCGCGGGCAGCGGTCCTGGAAGACCTCGGACGCACCGACGAGGCAGAATTCTGGGCCCACCGCGCCGACGTCGCGGCGGAGGCGCTCGGCGTCGACGAAGCCGGCGACGAGGAGATCTACGTCGAAGACGGCCTCATCGACGACGAGTTCCTCGACGATCACGGTGACGGCACTGCTACGCCTGACGGCGACGCCGTTGGCGGCGGTGACGGCACCCGCGACGGTGACGGCACCCGCGACGATGCCGCCCGCCTCGACGGTGACGCCGTGGACGGTGGCGTGGACGGTGGCGTGGATGCTGACGGTGGCGTGGATGCTGACGGTGTCGTGGATCGCGACGCGGACCTCGACGTCGAGGCGGGCCGAGACCTGGACAGCGACGACGATGCTGCCTCTGGACGCGACGGCGACAGCGATGGTGCCGGGACCGAGCTCTTCGGTGAGGACGGCGAGGCCGAGCCCACGATCGAGGACGAGGTTCGCGAGCTCCTCGGCGAAGACGTCGACGAGGTCGGCGAAGACGACGAGTCCGGTTCCTCGAAGCCGGAGGCGTGATGGCGCTCTTCACGCGCAGGCGTCAGACGCCCCGCACTCCGCTGGACGGCGTCGACACGATCCTCGCCGACCTCGACGGAGTCGTGTATGCCGGGCCCGGCGCCCTGCCGCACGCCGTGGAGAGCCTCAACGCCGCAGCCGCCACGGCGCGTCTGGGGTACATCACCAACAACGCGGCGCGGACCGACGCATCCGTCGCGGCGCACCTCACGAGCCTGGGCCTCACGGTCGCGCCGGACGACGTGGTCACGAGCCCGCAGGCGGCCATGCGACTGCTCTCGGGGATCGTTCCCCCTCCCGCGACGATCCTCGTCGTGGGAGGCGACGGTCTCGTCGATGAGGTGCAGAAGGCCGGGTACACGGTGACCCGCAGCGCTGACGCCGACCCACAGGCGGTCGTGCAGGGCTTCGCCCCCGAGGTCGCGTGGACCGACCTCGCCGAAGCGGCCTTCGCGCTCAAGGTCCCCGAGGAGGAGGGCGGCATCCCCTGGATCGCCACCAACACCGACTGGACGATCCCGCGCGAACGCGGCGTCGCCCCCGGCAACGGCACCCTCGTGTCCGCGGTGCACACCGCCGTCGGGCGGCTGGCCACGGTCGCGGGAAAGCCGGAGACCCCCATCTTCCAGGAGGCCCTGGACCGCTTCGGCGCGTCCAGGGCGCTGTTCATCGGCGACCGCCTCGACACCGACATCATGGGAGCGAGCCGAGCCGGCATCGACTCCGCCCTCGTGCTGACCGGGATCGACCGCCCCAAGCACGTGCTCGCGGCGCCCGAGGGGTCGCGCCCGACCTACATCCTCGGCGACCTCCGCGGGTTGCACGAGCCGTACCCGGTCCCGACGGTGACGGACGGCGTGTACGACGTCGGCGGCGCGGCGGTGCGGGTGCACGGCGCGGACGTGGAGATCGTCGCGGAGTCCGGGAACCAGCTCGACCTGCTGCGGGCCGGAGCTGCCGCGATCTGGGCCTCGGGCACTCCGGTGTTCGTGCTGCGCGTGCCCGAGCGGCTGTACGACGACCCGTTCCACCGCCCCTGACCACACGCGTGGCTCCGTCGGCTGTCCGAGGAGCCGCGTACAGTGGAACCCGTGAGCGATGAGACGACCGGTGCGCCGACGGACGGCCTGTGGAGCCGCCTGCGCCTGATCGAAGGGCAGCCGCTTCCGGCTCGTGCCGACGCTTACTCCGCGCTCCACGACGAGCTCTCGCGGCGGCTGGAGAGCGGATCACGGCTCGACCAGCGGGAGACCCCGGGAACACGATGACGCGACTCGACGCCGCCCTCGCCTCGCGGGGACTCGCCCGGTCGCGCAGCCATGCCGCCACCCTCATCGCGGAGGGCCTCGTGAGCGTCGACGGTCGCCCCGTCGTCAAGGCGTCCACGCCGGTCCAGGACGACAGTGAGCTCACCGTGGCCGGCGCCGACCACTACGTCGGGCGCGCCGCGCACAAGCTCGTCGCCGCCCTTGATGGCTTCGGCGTCGCGGTCGCCGACCGGCTCGCGCTCGACATGGGCGCCTCGACCGGCGGATTCACCCAGGTGCTGCGCGAGCGCGGTGCGCGGCGGGTGCTCGCGGTCGACGTCGGACACGGACAGCTGGCTCCCGTCATCGCCGCGGACGACGGGGTCGTGTCGGTCGAGGGCTTCAACGTGCGGTACATGACACCGCAGAGCCTCGCGGACGCGACGGGCGAGCCCGCGGCGCCCGACCTGATCGTCGGCGACCTGTCGTTCATCTCGCTCGAACTCGTCCTCCCGGCGATCGCCGCCGTTGCCGCGCCGGGCGCCGACGTGCTGCTGCTCGTGAAGCCGCAGTTCGAGGTCGGGCGCACCGCGGTGCGCGGGGGACTGGTCACCGATCCGGCCACCCGCGCCGACGCCGTGGCCCGCGTCGTCTGGAGCGCGTGGGACGCGGGGTTTGGGATGCTCGGCATCCTTCCCTCCCCGATCCTCGGCACGCACGGAAACGCGGAGTACCTCGTGCACCTCGCGCCGGGACGCGGCAGCAATCCGACAGAATGGATGGACACCATCAACCGGCTGGCAGGGGGACGATGAACGAGCGCTGGATCCTGGTGGTCGCGCACGCCGGCCGCGTCGAGACGGTGGAAGCGGCCCGTCGCGTGACCGATGCCCTGCGGGGAGCGGGTGCCCGCCCGGTCCTCGCGCCCGACGACCACGATGCGCTCTCCGCCGTCGACCCGTTCTTCGCCGACGTCGACGTCCTGGGCGTCTCCGCCGACCCGACCGCGCTCGAGTTGGCCATCGTCCTCGGCGGTGACGGCACGATCCTGCGCGCCGCGGAGCTCGTGCGCGACAGCGGTGCCCCCGTGCTCGGCATCAACATGGGCCACGTCGGCTTCCTCGCCGAGATCGACCCCGACGATATGGACGACGCGGTGCGCCGTGTCATCGCCCGCGACTACGACGTGGAGGAGCGCCTGGCGCTCTCGGTGCGGGTGAAGGACGCCGCCGGCGACGTCGTCTACGAGACCTGGGCCCTGAACGAGGCGACGGTCGAGAAGGCCAGCAGGGAGCGCATGATCGAGGTCGTGCTCGAGATCGACGGCCGGCCGCTGTCGAGCTTCGGCTGCGACGGCATGGTCGTGTCCACCCCGACGGGATCCACCGCCTACAACTTCTCCGCCGGCGGGCCCGTGATCTGGCCGACCGTGGAGGCCATCGCCGTGGTGCCGCTCTCCGCCCACGCGCTGTTCGCGAAGCCGCTCGTGGTGAGCCCCGACGCGGCGGTCGCGATTGAGATGCTCGAGCGCACGGACGGCTCCGGCATCCTCTGGTGCGACGGCCGACGCTCGCACGAGCTACCGCCCGGAGCGCGTGTGGTGGTGCGACGGTCCTCGCGGCCGGTGCGCCTCGCGCGCCTGCACCCGACCGCGTTCACGAACCGGCTGGTGCGCAAGTTCCAGCTGCCGGTCGAAGGGTGGCGCGGACAGGACCGGAGGAACCAGCCGTGATCGAGGAGATGCGCCTGCGGGGCCTCGGTGTGATCGCCGACGCCGTGCTCCCGCTCGGACCGGGGTTCACCGCCATCACCGGCGAGACCGGTGCGGGCAAGACGATGGTCGTCACGGGGCTCGGGCTGCTGCTCGGACAGCGCGCCGACTCGGGCGCCGTGCGCGCCGGAGCCGGCCAGGCCTCGGTGGCGGGAGTCTGGGTCGTGCCCGAGACCGGGGACGTGGCAGACATCGTCGCCGACGCCGGGGGCGAACTCGAACCGGTCGGTGGCGGCAGCGCCGAACTGTACGTGTCGCGCACCCTCAATGCCGAGGGCCGAAGCAGGGCGAGCGTGGGGGGTCGCGCCGCTCCGGCCGGCGTGCTGTCCGCCCTCGCCGACGAGCTGGTGGTCGTGCACGGCCAGTCCGAGCAGTTGCGGCTGCGGTCCGCCGCTGCGCAGCGCGACGCCCTCGACCGCTTCGGCGGTGACGCGATCGCCCGGGCGCTGGAGCACTACGGCACGGCCTTCGAGCGCTGGCGCGGCCTCGACGCGGAGATCGCCGAGATCACGGGCAACCGCGACCGCCGGGCGGAGGAGGCCGCGCGACTGCGGGAAGATCTCGCGCTGATCGAGGCGACCGCACCAGAGGCGGGTGAAGACGCCGAACTCGCGGCCCGCGCCGAACGGCTCGCGAACGCCGAGGAGCTGCGACTGGCCGCCTCGCTCGCGCACGGGGCGCTCTCGAACGAGGAGGGCGAGCCGGATGCGTCGGCACTGGTCGCGGAGGCGCGGCGGGCGCTCGAACGGGTCTCGGACGCGACGCTCGCGGAGGTCGCCGAGACGCTCGCCGACATCGGCTACCGTATCGCCGACGCCGCCGGGCAGCTGTCCGGCTTCCTCGCCGACCTCGACGAGTCGGGCCCGCACGAACTCGCCGCGGTCGAGGAGCGACGGGCGGCGCTGGGCGTGCTGATCCGTGCGCACGGGTCCCTCGACGACGCCATCCGACTGTGGCAGACGGGCTCGACGCGCCTCGCGGAGCTCGACGACGACGGCGAGCGATTGCAGCGTCTCACCGCCGAGCGGGAGGAGGCGCGTACCGCGCTCGACGCCGAGGCGGACGCCCTGACCGCCGTCCGCACGGAGGCCGCCGTCCGCCTGGGCGACGCCGTCACCGCGGAGCTCCACGCGCTCGCGATGCCCGATGCCCGCCTGGAGGTCTCGGTCACCCCCGGCGCCGAGAGCACGCACGGGCGCGACGACGTGGCGATCCTGCTGGCCCCGCACCCCGGAGCCGAACCGCGGTCGGTGGCCAAGGGTGCCTCGGGCGGCGAGCTGTCGCGCGTGATGCTCGCGATCGAGGTCGTCATCGCGGCGACCGACCCGGTGCCCACGTTCGTGTTCGACGAGGTGGACGCCGGCATCGGCGGGGCCGCGGCCATCGAGGTCGGCCGGCGACTCGCCCGGCTGGCGGAGAAGTCGCAGGTGATCGCGGTGACGCATCTGGCGCAGGTCGCCGCGTTCGCGAACAACCACCTCACGGTCGTCAAGTCCAACGACGGGGCCGTCACCGCCTCGAGCGTGCGGCGTCTGGAGGGGGAGGAGCGGGAGGCCGAGATGGCGCGGCTGCTGTCCGGCCTCGCCGATTCCGACGCCGCGCTCACCCATGCCCGCGAACTTCTCAGCCTCGGCGTCTGAGGGAACTGTTAGGATAGAAGCCCGTGATGAACTCTTCTTCTGCGGGGCCCAAGAACGACACGACCAAGCACATCTTCGTGACTGGTGGTGTCGTTTCGTCTTTGGGCAAGGGCCTCACCGCGGCCAGCCTGGGCAACCTGCTCACCGCCCGCGGACTCCGCGTGGTCATGCAGAAGCTCGACCCGTATCTGAACGTGGATCCGGGCACCATGAACCCGTTCCAGCACGGCGAGGTGTTCGTCACCGACGACGGCGCGGAGACCGATCTCGACATCGGCCACTACGAGCGCTTCCTCGACATCAACCTGTCGCAGGCGGCCAACGTGACCACCGGCCAGATCTACTCGCAGGTCATCGCGCGCGAGCGTCGCGGTGAGTACCTCGGCGACACCGTGCAGGTCATCCCGCACATCACCGACGAGATCAAGCGCCGCATGCGCCTGCAGGCGACCGAGGACCCGCGCCCCGACGTCATCATCACCGAGGTCGGCGGCACGGTGGGCGACATCGAGTCGCAGCCATTCCTGGAGGCCGCGCGTCAGCTGCGTCATGAGCTCGGCCGCGACAACGTGTTCTTCGTGCACGTGTCGCTCGTGCCGTTCATGGGCGCCTCCGGCGAGCAGAAGACCAAGCCGACGCAGCACTCCGTCGCAGCTCTCCGTCAGGTGGGCATCCAGCCCGACGCGCTGGTGCTGCGCAGCGACCGTCCCGTGAGCGCGAGCAACCGCAACAAGATCGCCCTGATGTGCGACGTGGACGTCGAGGGCGTCATCAACACGGTCGACCTCCCGAGCATCTACGACATCCCCTCCACGCTGAACGAGCAGGAGCTCGACTCGTACATCGTGCGGCGCCTCGGTCTGGACCAGAAGGCGGACGACGTCGACTGGACGCGGTGGAACAAGGTGCTGCACGCGGTGCACAACCCGAAGCACGAGGTCACGATCGGCCTCGTCGGCAAGTACATCGACCTCCCCGACGCGTACCTCTCGGTGACGGAGGCCCTCAAGGCCGGCGGTTTCGCGCAGGAGACCAAGGTGCACATCCGCTGGATCCCCTCCGACCTGTGCGAGACCCCGGAGGGCGCCCAGGAGCAGCTCGCCGAGCTCGACGGCATCTGCGTGCCGGGCGGCTTCGGCATCCGCGGCATCGAGGGCAAGCTCGGCGCGCTGAAGTTCGCGCGCGAGCAGGGCATCCCCACGCTCGGACTGTGCCTCGGCCTGCAGTGCATGGTGATCGAGTTCGCCCGCGATGTGGCCGGCATCGAGGGCGCATCGTCGAGCGAGTTCGACCCGGAGACGAAGGAGCCCGTGATCGCGACCATGGCCGAGCAGGTCGAGATCCTCGACGGCGGCGACCTGGGCGGCACCATGCGGCTGGGGCTCTACCAGGCCGCCCTCGCGGAGAGCTCGCTGGCGCGGGAGCTGTACGGCACCGCGGAGGCGTCGGAGCGGCACCGCCACCGCTACGAGGTCAACAACGCGTACCGCGACCGGCTGTCCGAGGCCGGACTGGTGTTCTCCGGCCTGAACCCCGAGCTGGACCTGGTCGAGTACGTGGAGCTGCCGCGCGACGTGCACCCGTACTACATCGCCACGCAGGCCCACCCCGAGCTGCGGTCGCGCCCGACCGACCCGCACCCGCTGTTCCGCGGACTGGTGGGTGCGGCGATCGAGCGGCACCGCGCGAGCGAGCTGTTCGACGTCAGCGCCGATGAGTGACATCGGCGCCCTGTCCGACGGCGGTCCGCTGCGCGACGAGCCGCTCGACCCCGAGGTCCTGTCCTCCGAGCTCGTGTACGAGGGGCGGGTGTGGGACGTGCGCTCCGACCGGGTGCGCTACGGCGACGGTGAGATCGTGCGCCAGTACGTCGCCCATCCCGGCGCGGTGGCGATCGTCGCGCTGGACGACGAGGGGCGGGTGCTGCTGATCCAGCAGTACCGGCACCCGATCCGGCACCGCGATTGGGAGCTGCCCGCCGGTCTGCTCGACGTGCCAGGGGAGGACCCTGCCGCGGCCGCGCAGCGCGAGCTCGCGGAGGAGGCCGACCTGGTCGCGGCGCACTGGGAGCCCCTGGTGTCGTCGTGGACCACACCGGGCGGGAACGACGAGCTGATCCAGCTGTTCCTCGCCACGGGGATCACGGCCGCCGACGCCGCACACTCCCGGGAGGACGAGGAGGCCGACATCCGGCTCGCCTGGGTGCCCCTCGACGACGCGGTGGCCGCGGTGCTCGACGGTCGCATGCGCAACGGCATCCTCGCGATCGGTGTGCTCGCGGCCGCGCAGAGGCTCCGCGACCGGGGCTGACATGCTGCTCGATCGCGCCCTCGACGCGTATCTGCGTCACGTCACGATCGAGCGCGGACTGAGCGCGCACACGATCGCGGCGTACCGGCGCGACCTCGACGGCTACCGGGGGTGGCTCGCCGCCGAGGGCATCACCGACACGACCGAGGTGACCCCCGCGGTGATCGACCGCTTCATCGCCGAGCGTGCGTCTGCCGAGCCCGCCCCCGCGGCCACGAGCCTTGCCCGGTTGCAGTCGTCCGTGCGCGGGTGGCACCGCTTCCTGGCGCGCGAGGGGATCGAGGCCGACGACCCGAGCGGCCGGCTGCGTCCGCCCAAGGCTCCGCGGAGGCTGCCGAAGGCGCTGACGATCGAGCAGGTCGAGCGCCTGCTCGCGGCGCCGTCGCCGGAGGAGCCGCTCGGCATCCGTGACCGCGCGCTGCTGGAACTGCTGTACGCCACGGGCGCCCGCGTGTCGGAGGCGGTCGGGCTCGACGTCGACGACCTCGCGCACGGGGAGGTGCTGCGGCTGCGCGGCAAGGGGTCGAAGGAGCGCATCGTGCCGGTGGGCTCGTACGCGCGTAACGCGGTCGACGCGTACCTGACGCGGGTGCGTCCCGGGCTCGCCGCGAAGGGCAGGGCCTCGGCGCGCCTGTTCCTCGGCGCCCGCGGTGCGCCGCTGTCCCGGCAGAGCGCGTGGCTGGTGATCCGGGCGGCGGCGGAGCGGGCGCAGATCACGGCCGAGGTGTCGCCGCACACCCTGCGGCACTCGTTCGCGACGCATCTGCTGCAGGGCGGCGCGGACGTACGCGTCGTGCAGGAGCTGCTCGGGCACTCGTCGGTCGCCACGACTCAGATCTACACGCACGTGTCGGTCGACGCGCTGCGCGACGTGTACGCCACGTCGCACCCGCGGGCCCGCTGACTCGCGCGGTCGCCTGGGTCCGCCGCCGCGCGCCGGGACGGCCCGTGACCGGCCCGGCCGCTACAATCGAGCAAGCACGAAGGAGCAGGAGAACCGGTGGCTGAGAACGCGGCGAAGTCCAGGGCGAAGGCGAAGAAGGCCGACGACACCCCCATGGGACCCACCGGCCGCCCCTACCGCGGCTTCCCGATCCCGGCGCCGCTGAAGTCGCACGGTCCCGCGCGCATCATCGCCCTCTGCAACCAGAAGGGCGGCGTCGGCAAGACGACCACCTCGATCAACCTCGCCGCGTCCCTCGCGGAGTACGGCCGCAAGGTGCTCGCCGTCGACTTCGACCCGCAGGGTGCGCTGTCCGCGGGCCTGGGCATCCAGACCCACGACGTCCCCACCGTGTACGACCTGCTGCTGGACACGAAGCGCGACGCGCACGAGGCGATCGTCCACTCCAACGTCGAGGGCCTCGACGTGCTGCCCGCGAACATCGACCTGTCGGCCGCCGAGGTGCACCTGGTCAACGAGGTGGCCCGCGAGACCATCCTCGCGCGGGTGCTCCGCCAGGTCGCGGGCGAGTACGACGTCATCCTGATCGACTGCCAGCCCTCGCTCGGCCTGCTCACGGTCAACGCCCTCACTGCCGCGCACGGCGTGATCATCCCGCTCGAGTGCGAGTTCTTCGCCCTGCGCGGGGTGGCGCTGCTGATCGAGACCATCGACAAGGTGCGCGACCGCCTGAATCCGTCGATCACGATGGACGGGCTGCTGGCGACCATGTACGACCCGCGCACGCTGCACTCGCGCGAGGTGCTGGAGCGGGTGGTGGAGGCCTTCGGCGACGACGTGCTGGAGACCGTGATCGGCCGCACGGTGAAGTTCCCCGACGCCTCGGTCTCCGGCGTGCCCATCACCGAGTTCGCGCCGGAGCACGCCGCCGCGCAGGCGTATCTGCGGCTGGCGCGGGAGCTGGTCGCCCGTGGCGCCGTCGCCTGAGCACGCCGAGACCGATCCGACCGCCGAGGCCGTCGCCCCCGCGGAGGGCGACACGGGGTTCCGGGTCTCGCTGTCGAACTTCGACGGACCGTTCGACCTGCTGCTGAATCTCATCTCGAAGCACGAGATGGACATCACCGAGGTGTCGCTGAGCGCGGTCACGAACGAGTTCATCGCCTACCTCGCCGAGCTGGAGGACGAGGAGGAGCTCGACCAGGCATCGGAGTTCCTCGTGGTGGCCGCGACGCTGCTCGACATGAAGGTCGCCGGCCTCCTGCCGCAGGGCGAGCTCGTCGACGCCGAGGCCGTGGCGCTGCTGGAGGCGCGCGACCTGCTGTTCGCGCGCCTGCTGCAGTACCGGGCGTTCAAGGAGGTGTCGGCGTGGTTCGCGCGGTGCCTGCAGCGGGAGGACCGCCGTCACGTGCGGGCGGTGCCGCTGGAGGAGAAGCACCGCCGCAAGACGCCGGAGCTGGTGTGGTCGCTGAGCGCGGACGACTTCGCGGCGCTGGCACTGCTGGCGTTCGCACCCAAGGAGATGCCGCACGTCGGGCTCGATCACCTGCACGCACCGCTGGTGAGCATCCGCGAGCAGGCGGCGATCGTCGTAACGCTGCTGCGCGGCACCGAGTCGATCAGCTTCCGCGAGCTGGTCGCCGGGGTCACCGAGCCGGGGATCGTGGTGGCGCGCTTCATCTCCGTCCTGGAGCTGTACCGCCACGCGGCGCTCTCCTTCGAACAACTGGAACCGCTCGGCGAGCTGACGCTCCGCTGGGCCGCCGACACCTGGTCGGACGAGACACTCGCGACCCTGGGGGCCGACTATGACCGATGACGTGACCGAGACCGAGACCGCGCCGGAGGTCGAGCCCGTGCCGGAGGTCGCACCCGGGCCGGAGGTCGAGCCCGGGGGTGACGACGCCGCGACGGTCGTGGGCTCCGAGCTGCCGCTGAGCGAGCGCGTCGAGGCGATCCTCTTCATCGTGGACGAGCCGATCGGCCTGGTCGCCCTCGCGGCCGCGGTCGGCGCGCCGGTGCCGGCCGTGCGGCAGACGCTGGAGGCGCTCGGGGACGACTACGACGGACGGGGCCGAGGACCGCGGCGCGGCTTCGAGCTGCGCGAGGTCGGTGGCGGGTGGCGGCTGTACGTGCGCGAAGACCTCGACCCCGTGGTGGCGGAGTTCGTGGGCGGGCAGGCGCCCGCGCGGCTGTCGCAGGCGGCCCTGGAGACGCTCGCGGTGATCGCCTACAAGCAGCCCGTCACCCGCAGCCAGGTCGCGTCGATCCGCGCCGTGAACGTGGACTCGGTCGTGCGCACGCTGCTCGCCCGCGGCCTCATCACCGAGCTCTTCGCCGACTCCGAGACCGGGGCGATCAACTACGGCACCACCGACGCGCTGCTGCAGCACCTCGGCATCAACTCGCTGGACGAGCTGCCGCCGATCTCGCCGTTGCTGGACGACGGCGCCGACGGCTTCGACGAAGGGACCCTCCGATGAACGCTGCCCACGACGACGCCACCGCGCCCGAGGGCGTGCGGCTGCAGAAGGTCCTCGCGGCGGCGGGCGTCGCCTCGCGCCGTGTCGTCGAGCAGTACATCGTCGAGGGGCGCATCCGGGTGAACGGGCAGACCGTGACCGAGCTCGGCCGTCGGATCGACCCCGAGCGCGACCTGGTCGACGTGGACGGCACCGCGGTGCAGCTCGACGTCACCAAGCGCTACGTGATGCTGAACAAGCCCACCGGAGTGGTCAGCAGCATGCGTGACGAGAGCGGGCGGCCCGACCTGCGTCGCTTCACGAAGGACTACGAGGAACGGCTCTACAACGTGGGGCGCCTCGACGCCGAGACCAGCGGGCTGCTGCTGCTCACGAACGACGGCGAGCTCGCGCACGTGCTGGCGCATCCGTCGTTCGGTGTGACCAAGGTGTACATCGCCAAGGTGGACGGCACGGTGACCCCGCAGACGATCTCCACGCTCACGAAGGGCATCGAGCTGGAGGACGGCCCCATCGCGGCGGACAAGGCGCGGCTGCTGGACACGTCGCGCGGCTCGAGCCTGGTGGAGCTCACGCTGCATTCGGGGCGCAACCGCATCGTGCGTCGGATGATGGCCGCGGTCGGCCACCCCGTGACCGAGCTCGTGCGCCGGCAGTTCGGCCCGCTGCACCTGGGAACCCTCCCGGCAGGGAAGACGCGTGACCTGAGTAAAATCGAACTCGGTGCGCTGTTGACCCTCGCGCGCCGTGAATCCGGTGTCGCCGCGGCGCCAGGCGAGCAGGAGACCGAATGACCGACACGACGAGTGCGCCCACGGCGCGGAAGACCGGTGCCGTCGCGCCGCGTCTGTCCGGCACCGTCCGCATCGTCGGTGCCGGCCTGCTCGGCGCGAGCGTCGGTCATGCGCTGCGGGCCAAGGGTGTCGACGTGGCGCTCACGGATGCCTCCCCGGCGCAGCTGCGACTGGCGGTGGACTACGGCGCCGGTCGACTCGCCGCCGCCGACGACGCCCCCGCGCTGATCGTGGTGGCCGTGCCGCCCGACGTCACGGCCGACGTGGTGCAGGCCGAGCTGGAGCGGTACCCGGACGCGGTCGTGACCGACGTCGCGAGCGTCAAGCTCGAACCGTTCCGGACGCTGCGCGACCGCGGCGTCGACCTCGCGCGCTACATCGGCTCGCACCCGCTCGCGGGGCGTGAGCGCGGCGGCGCCATCTCCGCCCGCGCCGACCTCTTCATCGGGCGGCCCTGGGTGGTGTGCCGCGACGAGGACACGAAGGCCACGGATCTCGCGCTGGTCGAGGCGCTCGCGCTCGACGTGGGCGCGATGCCGCTGGAGATGACGCCGGAGGAGCACGACCGTTCGGTCGCCCTCACCTCGCACGTGCCCCAGGTCGTCGCGAGTCTGCTGGCCGCGCGGCTCGCGGGAGCCGAGGAGGGCGCGCTGCGCCTGGCGGGTCAGGGCGTGCGCGACACGACGCGCATCGCCGCCTCCGCGCCCGAGCTGTGGGTGCAGATCCTCGGCGCGAACGCGGGGCCCGTCGTGGAGATCCTCGACGCGCTGGCGGCCGACCTGGGCGATGTCGCGGAGGCGCTGCGGGCGCCGGCGGCCCCCGGCGCGCGCCGTGTGATCGCGGAGACCATCCGGCAGGGCAACGACGGCGTGGAGCGTCTGCCGGGCAAGCACGGCCAGAACCGGCGCTTCGAGACGCTCGTGGTGATGGTCGACGACACCGCCGGACAGCTTGGCCGCCTGTTCGGCGAGCTCGGCGAACTCGGCGTCAACGTCGAGGACCTGCGTCTGGAGCACTCGCCCGGCGCACAGTTCGGTCTGGCCGAGATCAGTGTCGACCCCGCGGCGCTGCACGGCGCGATCACCGGGCTCCAGGAACGCGGCTGGCGCATTGCAGGGAACACGAATGACTGACACCTCCACCGTCTCCGCCACGAAGTTCATCGCCATCGACGGGCCGGCCGGTTCCGGCAAGTCCAGCGTCTCCAAGGCGGTCGCGCGCCAGCTCGGCTACGGCTACCTCGACACCGGCTCGGCGTACCGGGCGCTCGCCTGGCATGTGCTGGAGCAGGGCGCCGACACCGATGACGCGGCCGCCGTGCGCGCCGCCGCAGCCGACTTCCCGGTCCGTCTCGGCCTCGACCCCGACGACCGCACGGTCCGGGTGGGCGACACCGACGTGACCGACGCCATCCGCGAACCGCGGGTCTCCGGCGCGGTGAGCGGCGTCGCCCGCGTGCCCGAGGTGCGCGCGCAGGTGAACGAGCTGTTCCGCGCGCTGGTCGCCGACGCTCCGTACCCCGCCGTGGTCGTAGAGGGACGTGACATCACGACCGTGGTCGCACCGGATGCCCCCGTGCGCATCCTCCTGACCGCCGCGCCCGAGGTGCGCGCCGCACGCCGTGCCGGCGAGCTCGCGGGGGAGAACGCCGCCGCCGTCGCCGCGGCCCTGCACCGGCGCGACGCCTCCGACAGCGCCGTCGTCGACTTCCTCAACGCCGCCGAGGGCGTCGAGGTCGTCGACTCGACCGAACTCGACTACCCCCAGACCATCGACGCCGTCCTCACGGTGATCGAACGACTCCGAGGAGCACACCGTGGCTGACGACGAATACGAAGGCGGCCCCGACCAGCTCGCCGAGAAGATGGAGAACCTCGACGAGCACCTCGCCGAGCAGCGCGCCGAGACCCTGCGCGCCGGTCTCGCCGACTACGAGCTGGACGACGAGGATGCCGCGCTCCTCGCGGGCGTCTCGCTGGGCGAGGACGGCATCGAGTTCCTGCCCGCACTGCCGGTCGTCGCGATCGTCGGACGGCCGAACGTCGGCAAGTCGGCGCTCGTGAACCGCATCCTCGGTCGTCGTGAGGCCGTGGTGGAGGACACCCCCGGCGTCACGCGCGACCGCGTCACCTACAAGGCCGAATGGAACGACCGGCGCTTCACGCTCGTCGACACCGGCGGCTGGGAGCCCGACGCCCGCGGCATCGACCGCTCGGTCGCCGCGCAGGCGGAGGTCGCGATCGACCTCTCCGACGTGGTGCTGTTCGTGGTCGACGCGATGGTCGGCGCCACCTCGACAGACGAGCACGTGGTCAAGCTGCTGCGCAAGAGCGGCAAGCCCGTGTTCCTGGTCGCGAACAAGATCGACGACGCCCGGCAGGAGCCGGAGGCCGCCGCGCTGTGGAACCTCGGTCTCGGTGAGCCCCACCCGGTCTCGGCCATCCACGGCCGCGGCGTGGCGGATCTCCTGGATGCCGTGCTGAAGAAGCTTCCCGAAATCTCGGCGGTCGCGAAGCAGGAGATCGGCGGGCCGCGACGTGTCGCGATCCTCGGTCGCCCCAACGTGGGCAAGTCCTCGCTGCTGAACAAGGCCGCGGGGGAGGAGCGCGTCGTCGTGAACGACCTGGCGGGTACCACGCGCGACCCGGTCGACGAGGTCGTGGAGCTCGGCGGCAAGATGTGGCGTCTGGTCGACACGGCCGGTATCCGTCGCCGCGTGCACATGGCGCAGGGCGCGGACTTCTACGCCTCGCTGCGCACGTCGGCCGCGCTGGAGAAGGCCGAGGTCGCCGTCGTGGTCCTCGACGTGTCGGAGACGATCAGCGAGCAGGACGTGCGGATCATCGACCTCGTGCTGGAGTCGGGCCGCGCGCTCGTCCTCGCGTTCAACAAGTGGGACCGCCTGAACGACGACGACCTGGAGAACGCCGACCGCCGCCGGTACCTCGAGCGCGAGATCGAGCAGGACCTCGCGCACGTGGCGTGGGCTCCGCGGGTGAACATCTCCGCGAAGACCGGGCGACACCTCGACAAGCTGGTGCCCGCGCTGGAGACGGCGCTCGAGAACTGGGACCGCCGCATCCCGACCGGCAAGTTCAACGCCTTCCTCGCCGAGCTCGTGGCCGAGCACCCGCACCCGCTGCGCGGGGGCAAGCAGCCGCGCATCCTGTTCGGCACGCAGGCCTCGACGCGTCCGCCGACGTTCGTGCTGTTCACGACTGGGTTCCTCGACCCGGGCTACCGCCGGTTCATCCAGCGGCGCCTGCGCGAGCTCTACCCGTTCGAGGGGACGCCGATCGTCATCAACATGCGCGTGCGGGAGCGCCGCCAGCGCTGACGCGTTCCGGCGTGTGTCGCCGGGTGGCACCGCGACCCCGATGCTGTGAAAAGCTGAGGGGGTGACAGTCGTACCCCCCGCGCCCGGCGAACCGCGTCGCCCCGAAGGACCGCGCAACCCTGGCGACGCCTGGGTGGTCGCAGACACGGGGGAGCGCTACTGGGGGCGGTTCGGCGCGGCCGGTCTGCTCGCGGTCGACACGACGCGCGGGATCCTGCTGCAACACCGCGTGTCGTGGAGCCACTTCGGCGGCACGTGGGGGTTGCCCGGCGGTGCGCTGCACGAGGGCGAGTCGGCGATCGTCGGAGCGATCCGGGAGGCGCAGGAGGAGGCGGGCGTGCCGGACGGCGCCGTGCGTCCGCGCTTCACGAGCGTGCTCGACCTCGGCATCTGGTCGTACACGACGGTGGTCGCCGATGTGCGCAGCCCGTTCGACCCGGTGATCAGCGATCCGGAGAGCGTGGCGCTGGAGTGGGTCCCGGTCGACCGCGTGGACGAGCTGCCGCTGCACCCGGGGTTCGGGGCGGCGTGGCCGATGCTGCGTGCTCAGCTCGATGTGTTCCCGGCCGTGGTGGTCGACGGGGCGAACGTGGTCGGGTCGGTGCCCGACGGCTGGTGGAAGGACCGAGCCGGTGCGGCCGCGCGCTTGCGTGACCGGCTGGCCGGGCTGGCGGTGCCCGCGGACGACCTGGGGCTCGACGGAGACGACTGGTACCCGGAGGTGGCGCTCGTGGTCGAGGGTCGTGCCCGCGACATCGGGACCGAGGCCGCGGAGACCGGTGCCGCCGAGGCCGGAGTCGCGGAGCCGGCGCTGGCGGTCGTGCGGGCCGAGGCCGCGGGCGATGATGCGATCGTGGCCGAGGTCGAGCGTCGGGTCGCGGGGGCGCAGCGGGTGCTGGCGGTCACGAGCGACCGGGAGCTGCAGGCGCGGGTCGAGGCCGCGGGCGCGCAGGTGCGGTCGAGCGGGTGGCTGCGGAGGCTGCTGGACGCCTGACGCGTGCGGACGAGCGGATGCCGCGGGGTCAGTCGGACGGGGTGTCCCGGCCGCGGAGGCGGTCGATCTCGCGGCGCTCGCGTTTGGTCGGGCGACCGGCACCGCGGTCGCGCAGGCCGAGCGCGGCCTGCGGTTCGCGTTCGGGGGTGCGGTCTTCGTAGGCGAGGGCGGCGAGTGGGGCGCCGACGCGTTTGACGAGCAGCTGCCGGACGATGAGGATGCGGTCGAACCCCGAGATGCGGATGCGCAGCTCGTCGCCGATGCGGACCGTCTGGGCGGCCTTGGCCTTGTCGCCGTTCACGCGCACATGCCCCGCACGGCATGCGGTGGTCGCGGCCGACCGGGTCTTGTACACGCGGACGGCCCACAGCCAGCTGTCGACGCGGACGCTGTCGACCATCACGCGGCCTTCCGTGCGAGGACGACCAGGGTGCCCGCGATGAGGAGCCCCTGTCCGAGCGTGTAGGTCGCCATCACGGCGGGGCTGCTCCAGGCCGGGAGGGCATCGGGGAGGAAGAGCCGGAACGCGAGGATCGTGTCGCTGGCGAGGAAGAACGCGCCGCCCACCGCGACGAGGGGGTGGCAGCGGGCGGCCATCGCGGCCGTGCCGCCCAGCAGCAGCCCGTAGGCGGCGACGCCGATCAGCAGGGGGCCGGTGTGCGGCCCGAGCATGAGGATCATCGCGACCCACCACGCCGCGTACACCAGCGTCCACCAGGGCAGCCGACGCCGGGCGAGGTGCCGCGCGAACAACACGATGTACGCCACGTGCGCGAGGCCGAAGAACCCGAGCATGAGCGGAAGCTCGGGGGCGGCGGGGAACAGCGCCCCCGCGCCGTCGCCCAGCCAGGAGAACAGCAGCGCCGCGAGCACGAGCACGAGGGCGGAGCGCGGCCGGAGGCGTGGGGCGGCCACGAGCACCGGTACCGCGAGCAGCGGCATGAGCAGCAGCTTGGTCGGAGCGGCCAGGTCGTGGTCGAGCGCGAGCAGCACGACGTGCAGCAGCGACACCGCGACGTAGGGCGCGAATGCCCACACGATCGGGCGGGAGAGGGTGCGGCGGCGCATCCCCTCATCGTATGGCCGCGGCGGTATATCCGGGGGTGCGGGGGTGTGCCGCGGGGTGGCGGTCATGCGTCGGTGCGGGAGGACAGGTCGAGCGTCACGAGAACCCGCCCCGGCTTCATGACCGTCTGCTCCGTGAAGCCTGCGCCGAGGAAGGTGTTCAGCGTGCCGTGGAACAGGTCGTTCGCGCGCTGCTTCTCGCCGCGGGTGTCGACCGGGTACCCCTCGACCAGTCGCGCTCCGGAGGCCGCGGCGTAGTCGACCGCCGCCCGCAGCAGTGCCGCGTTGAGTCCGGTGCCCCGGTGCTCGCGGCGCACCACGAAGCACGTCACCGCCCACACGGACGGGTCGTCGAACGGCTCGGCGGACGACGCGGCGATGATGCGTGTGCGGGGGATGCGGGCCTGGGCGGTGCGTGGTCCGACGCGGATCCAGCCCGCGGCCTCGCCGTTGACGTAGGCCACGAGCCCGGGCGGCGGACCCTCGTCGATCTCGGCCCGGAACATGTCGGTGCGCTGCGGCGTGGTGGTCGTGTTCCAGTCCTTGTTGCTCAGCATCGGCCAGATGCACTGGCAGCTCGCCCCGTCCCCTCCGCCCGTGAGAGCGTGCTGCACGTCGTCCCAGCGGTCGGACGTGGCGAGTTCGGTGGTGATCGTCGGCATGACCGCGACGGTACGCGGTGGGTCCGACACCCCGCAACGCCCCGGTTCGCGAGAGGGCCCCGGGTACGGCTAAGATAGGGGAGTTGCCTGCGCGAGAGTGCAGAACAACGGGCTGTGGCGCAGCTTGGTAGCGCACTTGACTGGGGGTCAAGGGGTCGCAGGTTCAAATCCTGTCAGCCCGACAGAAAAGCCCCGGTGAGAGCATCCTTCTCACCGGGGCTTCGTCGTCTTCGCACGCGATCGCTGCGAGCTCTTCGTGCGCGGTGGCTCGGGCGTTGTGCTCGTGTTCGCGCTGTCAGCTCTTGCGACGGTTGCTCATCGTCTGGATGCCCCAGGCGATGAGCCCGCCGACGGCGCCGATCACCGTTCCGACGATCAGCCCGCTGGGGATGGCCGCGATGCGTGGGATCAGGCGCGCCCCGGCACCGTCACCGAGGGACGGCGGAGTGCCGCGATAAGCGAAGTCCCAGAGGAGTTGGTGCGTGATGACGAGCATCACCCCGAAGATCACCCCGATGACCAGCACCGTCAGGAACGGCTTGGGGACGCGCGCTACGACAGCGACGACGATCCACAGCACGACCGGGCCTATCGCGAGCACCCACGTGATCGGGCTGCCCTCTTCGATCACATGCAGGTCGTGGAGGATGACCCTGATGAGGGCGACGGCCGCGAGTCCGACGAGTGCCAGAGCCGACAGCCCGAGAGGGTTTCGTCGTGCGGTGGGAGAAGGAGGAGGTGGGTTCTCGGAGATCATGCGCCAACGGTAGGGGCGGGTGCCGCGGCGGATGGTCCGTACGGGGGCGACAATCGTGGTCGCATCAGGGCGACGTCCGGCGCGACGGACGGTTCCTCCGTCGCCGGCGACGGGCCCTCTGAATCGACTCGGCGACCAGGCCGCTGAGCGCACCGAACCCAGCGGATCGCCCGATCTCGATGGTGGCGGCGACGAGATTCAGGCCGATGCCGTGGTCGGGCCAGTCGCCGATGGCCACGGTGGTCGCCCCGAGGAGGAGGGCGAAGAGAACCCCGGACAGAGTGAGCGTCAGAACCGGTCGCGGAACATGGCCGAAGCCGGCGCCCAGGACCCAGATGACGAAGGTGGCGAGGAAGGCGACCATCACGGTCGTCACCCCGCCGACGACCGCTTCGAGACCGATCAGTCGCAGGAGCGGCCACAGAAGCCCCAGGACACCGAAGCCCATGACGGCAGGCCAGCTCAGTCGGGGACGTGGGCCGGGGATCTCTGGTGGCTGCGACGGCGTCGATGACTCGCTCATCCTGTCAAAGTAGGCAACGGGCCCCCGGGGTCGCGTGCGCTCTGGATCAGTTGTGCTGTCGCTCTCGGACGACCGGGTCCTGCTCCTCCTGTCGCGCATCGCGACGGCTATCACCTCGAGCGGCGCGGGGGATGCGGGTCACCGTGCGAGGACAGCGGGGTCGTCACGGGGCGATCCGAGAAGTCGATCGAGGCGAGCATTCGGCGACATCACCGTCGCGCCACCGTGGGGTGATGACCGCTCGATGACGAGGACTGCACCGATGAGACATCGCGAACCGTACCTTCACCTTCGTTCTCTCGACCGCGCCGATGTGGCGGAGGTCGCGGCGCTGCTCGGGCGTGGAATGGCCGACAACCCGCTCCACGTCGCGGTGTATGGCGGCGATGAAGCGAGGCGGACTCGTCGCCATGAGTCGCTGATGAGTGTGCTCCTCTCCGGTTCGCCCTCGATGCGGATCGACGGCGTCGAGCAGGGTGGGTCGCTGATCGGTGTCGCCGCGGCGGTACCCCCGGCGCGCTGCCGGCCCCCGGCGCAGACCCGGCTGCGGCTCCTCTCCCGTGCGCTGACCTTCGGCCCAGGCGCCGCTGCGCGCCTGCTGGCCTGGAACCGAGCATGGACAGCGCGGGACATCTCAGAACCGCACGTGCATCTCGGGCCGGTGTCGGTCGATCGGCACCTGCGCGGGCGGGGGATCGGCACTCTCCTGATGCTCAGACACACGAGCCATCTCGACTCCATAGGCGTGCCCGGCTACGCCGAAACGGATCGCCCGGAGGCAGTCGGCTTCTACCGGAGGCACGGATACGCGGTCATCGGAGAGGCAGATGTTCTCGGCGTTCCGAACTGGTTCCTGCGGCGCCCGCCTCGATGAGAGCTCACGACGTGACGAGCCCGGAACGGTGAGCGATCACCACGAGCTCTGGACGGTCACGCGCACCCACCTTCGCGAGGATCCGACTGACGTAGGTGCGCGCGGTCGCCGGGCTGAGGTGCAGGATGGCAGCGATCTCGTCGTTCGTGTCGCCGTGTCCGATCCGCGCAAGGACCTCGATCTCCCGGGCGCTGAGGACGGCGAGTCGAGGGTCCGGGGTCGCGGCGGCCCGACCGGACGCGACCATGCTCATCAGTCGTTCGACGATCGCCGGTGAAAGCAGTCTTTCTCCCTGGCCGGCCCGCGTCACGGCGTCACGCAGGTCATCCCGCGGCGTGTTCTTCAAGAGGTAGCCGACCGCCCCTGCGCGGATGGCCTGAACGACGTCCGTGTCGTCGTCGAACGTCGTCAGGACGACGACACTGGTGTCGTGCAGCCGGTGGTCCGCGCGGATCGCGCTCGTCGCCTCGATGCCGTCCATCACAGGCATCCGGAGGTCCATGAGGACGACATCTGGTCGGTACTTTCGGACCGCCTCCACGCCGCTCCTGCCGTCGGTGGCCTCGGCGACCACCCGGATGCTGCCATCCCGCGAGAGCAGCGTCCGCAGGCCGGCGCGGACGAGGTCCTGGTCATCGACGAGGACGACGGAGGTCATGCCCTCACCGCCAGGGGAAACGAGGCGTACACCGCGAAGCCGGCGTCGCGTGGACCTGCGGAGAACGTGCCGCCGAGCAGGTGAACGCGCTCTCGCATCCCCTCCAGCCCGCGCCCGGGCCGGACCGAGTCGTCGGACGGCTCCGTGGCGCGCGACCTGCCGTCGTTGACGATGCTGACGGCGACAGCATCGTCCGCCTGCCGTATGTCGACGTCGACGCGCGCCGCGTCGGCATGTCGCACGACGTTGGTGATGGACTCCTGCACGATCCGGAACACGGCGGCTTCGACGGTCGACGGCAGCGCGGCGGAGATGGAGACACTCGCGCGCACCGTCAAGCCGGCCTGCGTCGCCGGGAGGATCGCTGACTCGAGGTCGTCGATTCCGAGCGGGGGGCGCGTCGCGCCCTCCTCCCTCCGCAGGTTCGCGACAGTACGGCGCAGATCCTCGAACGTCGCCGAAGTGGTGCTCGCGATGATCGCCAGCGCCTCACGCGCCGCCGCGCTGTCCTCGTCAGAGGCAGTACCGGGATCCAGCGCTTCCTCCGCGATCTGCGCATGCAGAGTCACCACCGTCAGCGCGTGCCCCATCGAGTCGTGGAGTTCACGTGCGATCGAGAGTCGTTCGGACATCGCGCGTTTCTCCGCCTCCCGGGCGTACCGTTCGACGGTCAGGGCCGCGATCTGAGAGGACTTCTGTCGGAGCTCCCGCCGGGATCTCACGTTGTCCCCTAGGGCGATCGCCGCTGCGAGCAGGAGAGCGTGTCCAGGCAGTTCGTAACCCACGACCACGGCGGGGTCCTGTCCGATGGCGAGCCTGTACGCCACCGAGATGACCAGGACGGTCACGGAGGTGGCGATCGATGCCCCTGTGCGACCGTATTCGGCGGCCGAGAACACCGCGGCCGCGAGAGGCACCGCGATCCCGATCGCCGGGTAACCGGACGCGTAGTAGGCGACGACCCCTGCCGCGGAGAGTCCGACGACGACCACAGGGTGGCGTCGCCGGGCCAGCATCAATGCACCGAGGCCGACCGCCCACAGATAGGCCCACCCGTCCGGTTCTGCCCCGTCGATATCCGCGGCGATGAAGAGCGAGACGACGAGAGCCACGCCGATGCCGAGGAGGCCGTCGAGCACCCAGGGAGCAGGGCGCGAACCTGCCTCCGCCGCGGGTGCGTTGTCGGTCATGCTGTCATGGTAGGTCGGTCCGTGCTGGTGTGTGAGTCGTTGGAAAGCGACATCTCGGCGACCGCGGAAGTGCGAGTCCGGTGCGGAGAACCTCGGTGTCGCCCGGAAGCGACTCGATGTGTCGACGGGGGAGGGACGGCTTCCTCTGCACGGATTCCTAGCTTTACTGGCATGACCAGGATCGCCCGTGGGGCCGAGCATGTCGCACGACGCTCTGCATCGAGCCGGGGACGGCTCCTCGGTCCGGCGATCCTCTTCGGCGCTCTGCTCCTGACCGCTGCCGTGACGTTCACCGCCTGCGTGTTCGACTCGGGGTTCGGCCAGGACACGTCCGTCTTCACGCCGACGAAGCCACCCGCGTTCGAGACTCCGTTACCGATCCCCCCGCTGGCGGAGTCGGAGGTCGTCGACGGTGTTCGAGTGTTCTCGCTCACCGCCCAGGAGGGTCAGATGCAGTTCCTGGAGGGGATGACCACCCCGACCTGGGGTTTCGACGGCGACTACCTGGGCCCCACACTCCGGGCGCAGCGCGGGGAGAAGGTGGCCGTCGAGGTCACCAACGCGCTCCCGGAGACCACGACGGTCCACTGGCATGGCATGCATCTGCCGGCTGCCATGGATGGCGGGCCGCACCAGCCGATCGAATCCGGCGGGCGCTGGCGGCCCGAGTGGCGGGTCGACCAGCCCGCCGCCACGCTGTGGTACCACCCGCACCCGCACGGCGAAACCGAAGAGCACGTCCTCCGCGGGCTTTCGGGCATGTTCATCCTCGACGATGAGCACAGCCAGAGCTTCGGGCTGCCCACGGAATACGGAGTCGATGACGTTCCGCTCATCGTGCAGGACAAGAAGTTCCGTTCCGACGGCGAGTTCCAGTTCGACTCTCAGGGCAATGAGGTCGGCCTTCTGGGGAACGTGCTGTTGACGAACGGAGCATGGGGCGCGGTCCTCGACGTCTCCACCGAGCTCGTCCGATTGCGGATCCTCAACGGATCCAGCGCGCGAACCTACGACTTCGCGTTCGACGACCAGCGCGACTTCTCGCTGGTCGCCACGGACGGCGGACTGCTCGAGGCGCCGCACATCACCGATCATGTGCGTCTGTCGCCCGGCGAGCGTGCCGAGATCGTGGTGGCGATCGCCCCGGGGACGGAGACGATGCTGCGCTCGCTGCCGCCTGATCTCGGTGATGTCGCCGTGCCCGGTGCGTACGGAGGGTTGGACGAGTTCGACGTCCTCCTCCTGCGTGCTGCTGATCAGCTCCGGGCGTCCCCGCCACTGGCGGAGCGGTTCGGCGACATCTCCCGCTTCACCGCGGTCGACGCCGACAACGCGCGCATCTTCGACGTGCAGAACCGCGAGATCAACGGCCGCCGCATGGACATGAATCGTATCGACGAGGTCATGCAGGTCGACTCGACCGAGCTGTGGGAGGTCACCAATCGAGACCTGTTCCCGCACAACTGGCATGTTCACGACGTGCAGTTCCAGGTCCTCGACATCGACGGGGAGACGCCGGGGCCAGAGCTCTCGGGATGGAAGGACACCATCTATCTGGAACCTCGTCGCGTCTACCGGATCATGATGCGATTCGAGGACTACGTCGATGACGAGAACCCGTACATGATCCACTGTCACCTTCTCCTTCACGAGGACGAGGGCCTGATGTCGCAGTTCGTGGTCAGCCGAGATGAAGCCAGCCGCAATGCGGGACCCGTCGATCCGAACGGAGGACACGGACATTGAGCACCCAGGAAGCCAGTGATGACCCGTCGGAGAGGGAGGCGGTGGTCTCACCGGGATGGCGGGACGGACGCACGGAGGGCGGGCCGAGGCGTGTGGCGATGTCTCGCCGCGCCCTCCTGGGCTCAGCGCTGGCAACCGCAGGCGGGGCGGCCGCGATGGGGTTCGCGACCGGGCGTCTCACGCTGCCGAACGCGGAGACTGCACGCCTCTCCGCAGATCCCGGGGCCGGGACGACGATCTCGCCGTTCGGTGCACACCAGGCGGGAGTCGCCACCGCGCAGCAGCAGTATGTCACTCTTGTCGCGGCCGATCTGGCCGTGACGGACGCGGTGTCGCTTCGCCGCTTCTTGGCTGACGTCTCGCGCACGATCGTCGCCATCGTGCGTGGTGAGGACACTCCGCCCTCGTCGATGTATCCCGACGGCGCGGTGACCCCCACCGACTTCGCGACCGGGCTGTCTCCTGCGGGTCTGACGGTCACGGTGGGCGTCGGCCCTGGCGTCTTCGCCCTGCCCGGGGTCGCCGGCGAAGCTCCCCGACGGCTGCGGCCACTTCCCGAGTTCACCGGCGATCACCTCGACCCGCGCTGGGGAGGGGGTGACCTGCTGTTTCAGATCTGCGCCGACGATCCACAGGTCGTCAGTGCCGCGACGCGAGCTCTGCGCGCCCGAATGCCCGGCTCTGCGGTCATCCGCTGGACGCAGTCCGGATTCCTCAGTTCCCCGCACGACGGGGGCACTCCGCGGAACATGTTCGGTCACAAGGACGGAACGTCCAATCCCCGCATCGGAACCCGAGAGTTCGAGGACGTCGTCTGGGCGCTTCCCGACGAGCCATCGTGGTTTCGCGGGGGCACCTACCTCGTGTTCCGGAAGATCCGGATGCTGACGGCGAGCTGGGATCTCACAGCGCGCGACGAGCAGGATGCGGTGATCGGGCGCCGCCGCGGGGATGGCGCTCCGCTGACGGGGAAGGGCGAGTTCGACGCCCCCGACCTGGACGCCGTGGGGGCAGACGGCACCCCGGTGATCGCAGCGGACGGGCACATCCGCCGCGCTCATGGCTTTCCGATGCTGCGCCGCAGCTACACCTATGACTACGGATTCCTCACGGCGATGGCCGGCGGCAGCCCGGATCCGCTCGAGCATCCCGAGGACCATCCTCATGCTCCGGGAACGAAGGACCACCATCATGGCGGGCACGGAAAGCTCGACGTCGGGCTGCTGTTCTGCGCCTACGGCAACGACCCCGATCGTCAGTTCATCGCCGCGCAGACGCGTCTCGCCGAGAACGATCGGCTCAACCGGTTCATCCAGCACACAGGCAGCGCGATCTTCGCCGTCCTGCCCGGGTTCGGCGAAGACGGATACGTTGGCGACACGCTGGTGTGACGTCGTCACCCCCTTCCCGACCAAGGATCTGAGGAACGAGATGAAAGAGGAGATCGTCACGACATCCGCGGTGACCCCGTCGGATCGCGCCCACCTCGCCGAGTTGGGGCGGCGATCGCGACTGTGGTCGCCCGGCGACGAGCCGACGCTCGTGACTCGGGGAGCCGAGAATACGACGTTCGCTGTCGGGGACTACATCGTCCGACGTTCCGCGGACCTCGAAGCCGTCGATCGCGAGGTCGAGCTGCTCACGACGCTCGCCCGTGCGACGTCGGTGCCGACGCCGACACCGGAGTTGCATGAAGCAGAGCGCGGGACGTTCGCCTACCGACGGCTTCGAGGTACTCCGTTGATCCATCGGCGCGAACGGGACTCGAAGAACGTGCAACGGGCCCTCATAGACGTGTTGTCCGCGTTCCGGGAGGCTCTTCCGGTCACGCGGCTGCCCGTCGATCGGTACCCGAATGACGAGTGGCATCGGGACGCTGTGCAGACCTACCGGTCCGTGCGGAGTCACCTGAGCGCCGAGCAGGTTCGTCTCGTGCGCGCCTTCCTGGATGAGTCGCCGCCGCCCACACGATCGCTCACCATCGCTCAGCATAATGACCTGGGAGCTGAGCACATCCTCGTCGACGACCGGGGGCACGTGACCGGTGTCATCGACTGGACTGATGCGGCGCTGACGGACCCGGCACGCGACATCGGGTCGATCTACCGAGACCTGGGGCCCGACGCGGCGGTCCGGGTCGGAGAGGGACTCGACGGCACTCCGGCTGACGACGAGCTCCGTCGCATCCGCTTCCATGCCCGCTGCCGATGGCTCGAGGATGTCGCCTTCGGCATCGGAGACCCGCTGAGGCGCCGGCCCTATCTCGACAACGCCTGGAGCACCTTCGACCACACGTTCGCGGGCGGATCATGAGGGGCTCGGATCGACCGGCCGGCCCGTTCCGGCCGCGGCCGCGACCGAAGGAGTACACATGGAACCGCAGACTGTCCGCTTCGACACACGGATCGCGGTACTGATCCACGACGGCCTGATGCCCTGGCAGGAGCTCAACGTCACGGCGTTCCTGATCAGCGGCATCGCCACCAGCGCCCCGGGTCTGATCGGCGATATCTACGCGGACGCGGACGGAAACGAGTACCTCCCCATGCTCCGCCAACCCGTGCTCGTGTTCACGGCGGACTCGGAGCAGCTCGCACGAGCTCGCGAGCGAGCCATCGAACGAGGCTTCGCGACGAGCATCTACACCCGTGACCTCTTCGCTACCGGAGACGATGCGTCCAACCGAAGAGCCGTGGCCGGGGTGTCCGCCGCAGATCTCGATCTGGTCGGTGTCGCGCTGCGCGGCCCCAAGAACCCGATCGACCGCATTACCAAAGGTCTGGGCAGACACATCTAGCCGCCTGATCGACGAAGCGAGAGATCCGAAGGGTGGTCGACGAAGCCGAGCGTGCGCCGGGTCAGGGGAGGAGCGAGTGCGCGCCCAGGGCGTGCCACGTGCGGTCGTGGTAGACGAGGGCGCGCTCGGCGTCCCGGGCGATGTGCGCCTGCAGGCCGTGCGCGGCGATGACGGTCGAGCCGCCCGCCTCCATCCGGCTCACGACGGCGCAGCGCACCCAGGCGCGGGCTCCCGCGAACACGGGCTCCCCGGTGGCGAGCGGGGCCCAGGCGTTCGTATCGGCGAAGCGGTCGATGCCGCTGGTCGCCCCTAGGCGCGCGAGCTCGATGTCGTCCGCATCCAGGAGGTGCACCACGACCGTCGCGGCCGAGGTCAGGGTCTCCGCCGCCGACGACAGCGCCGACACCGAGAACACCAGCAGCGGAGGATCCACGCTCACCGACGACACCGACGACGCCGTGAGCGCCACGGGGCCGTCCGCCCCCTGCGCGGTGATCACGGCCACGCCTCCCGGGTGCCCGCGGAACACGGCCTTGAATGTGTCGGCGCCGACCGACAGCCGGTCCAGCACGTCGGAGGCGGCACGCTCGCGGGCGGGGGACGAGGACGAAGCGGCGGGGGCGGTCATGCCACGACGGTACGCACGGCCCCCGCGACCGCGCACCCGGACTGCAACACGGCGACATGCGCCGCCACATACCGTCGCTCCGGCTCTCACACGGAAGACCGCTCCTTACATGGGCGTCTGCGTCGATCGTCCTCTCGGACCGTCCCTCGACCGCGGCACTCGCGTTCCGCTCGCGTCACCCGCCCCTGGTCAGTGCGCGAGCAGCGATTCCAGCGCCCGGCGGTGCGGGGCGAGCCACGCGGACACGAGGCGCGTGCGGTCGTCGACCTCGGCGGCCGGGAACGCGAGGCCGCGCACGGGTACCGTCGCGCCGAGCTCGACCAGCAGGGGGCGCAGCGTGTGCTCGACGGCGAGGGTGTGCGCGGGGGAGCCGATCGTGAGGACGGGCACGGCGACCACTCCGTCCAGCCCGCCCGTGTCGACGCGGTCGAGGAACGCCTTCAGCAGCCCGGTGTAGGCGGCCTTGTACGTGGGGCTCGCCACGACCACGACATCCGCCGTCGACACCTCTTCGACCAGGGCGTCGATCTCGGGGTCGGGCACGACGAAGACCCGGTCCGCATACGCCGCGAGCTCGATGGTGGGCAGCACCTCGGCGCCCGTGAGGTCGGCGAGCTGCGCCGCGACCTCCTCCGCGACGCTCGTGGTGCGGGAGGACGGGTGGGGGTTCCCCACGAGGACCGCGATCGACGTCATGAGTCGATTTCAGCCCGGCGGGCCTGGCCCGGGCAAGCGCGGCGACGCGTAGCGTCACGAAACCCGAGGACGCGCCCAGGTCCCGGGCGCGGGTCAGCGGTCGCGGGCGTCGTCCGTCGTGAAGCCCTCGCGCGCCGCGCGCTCCTCCAGCGTCTCCAGCTCCTGGAACAGGGTGATCTGCCACCCCGCTGGGCCCTGGATGCGCGCGTTGAGGCTCCGGAACGGCGTCTGCACGGGTGGCGCGATCACGGCGGCACCACCCTCCTCGGCGGCCGCGACGGCCTGGGCCGTGTCGTCGACCTCCAGGGCGATGCGCAGCGCTCCGGGCGTGTGTGGTGCGCCCTCCACCTCGTCGATGTTCGCGGCGTGCGTCGGCGTCGCGAGCTCGATGGTGGCGATGCCTGCGTGCAGGATCGCCACGCGGTCGTCGCCGTCGGTCGCGTAGGCGAGCTGCTCGGGCATGCCCAGCACGTCGCGGTAGAACCGGAGGGCGGTGTCGAAATCGTCGGTCTCGATGATCAGCCGCAGCTGCGTCGGGGTGGGGGCGGGAGTGGTCGCTGTCATGCCCTCATCCTGCCCCCGTCCGCGCGCGCCGTCACGGGTTCCGACGCCGCCGGAACCTACCCGCTGTGGTCGGCCCGCTCAACCCCCTCGGCACCGGGAACCCCGGGCGGCACACTGGGCGGACCGATCGAAGGAGGAGACATGGCATCGACACCCGACGACGTCGGCGGTCAGCCGCTGCGCGACGGCGACGCGACCACCGAAGCAGACCCGCGGGACGATCCGGCGCAGGCGGAATGGGAGCGCACGGAGGCCCTCGACGATGGCGCCTCCGCCGACGAGCTCGACACGGCGACCGCGACCGGGCGCGACCCGGACGAGATCCCCGATCCCGACGACGAGGTCCCCGCGGACGACCTGCCCGGCTCCGGCCCGCAGCCCGAGAGCCAGGGCGAGGACCCGGTGCTCGCCGACCTCGGCGACGAGGGACAGGGCGACCTGGGCCCCGGTGACGTGTGATGGCCGTCACCGCCGTGGTCACGCGGTCGAAGAACGGCCAGTGGGTGAACGAGGCCGAGGGTGCCCCCGAGCTCTCGCGCAGCTACGCCAGCCGGGATGAGGCGATCGAGGAGGGCGAGGCGCTGGCGTCGGAGCACGGCGTGCGCCACACGGTCGAGATCAGCGAACCGACCGGCACCATCGTCGACCAGGACGACAGCGTCTGAGCCCTCAGCGCAGGCGGCCGAGGTCCTCGCGGTCCCGCGGCTCCTCGCCGTCCTGCGGCTGCTGGAGGTGCCCGCACTCCGGGCACCTCCAGCCGCCGGGCACCGCGAGCATCACCACGTCGTCCTCGGGACAGTGCGGTGCCGTGCGCGCGGCGTTCGTCATCGTCTCAGGGTAGAACCGCCGGCCCGCGGCGGATAGCGACCTTCGTCCGGGATCACCCGAGCAGGATGAGCTCCCGCGTGCTCCGGGTCATCGCGACGTAGCGGTCCACCGCGCCGGTCAAGTCGTCGCCGAACCGCTCGGGGTGCACCAGCACCACGAGGTCGAACTCCAGTCCCTTGGCCGAGGTCGGCGTGAGCGAGCGCACGCGGGCGGTCGGGGCGAACGAGGAGTCCCCGATCACGCAGGCCACACCGTCGGGGTTCGCCGCGAGCCAGTCGTCGAGCACGGCGGGCAGCTCGGCCACGGCACCGGTCCGCACCGGGATGCCGCTCTCGCGCACCGAGGTCGGGACGTTCGCGTCGGGCAGCGCCGCGAGGATTCCGGGGGCCGCGACCGCCATCACCTCCGCGGGGGTGCGGTAGTTCACCCCGAGGTGGGCCACGCTCACCTCCCGTACGCCGACCCGGGCGAGCCGCTGCTGCCAGGTCTCGGTGAAGCCGTGTCTCGCCTGGGCGCGATCCCCGACGATCGTGATGCTGCGCGAGGGGCACCGGGCGAGCAGCATCCGCCACTGCGCATCCGTGAGCTCCTGCGCCTCGTCGACCACGATGTGCCCGAACGGCCCGGCGAGCTCGTCCGGCGGCAGCACGGGCGGTGCGTCCACGCCCACGAGCACGTTGCGGGCGTCCTGGCCACGCAGGATCGACATCACCTTCATCTCGCTGTCGTCGTCCTCGATCAGGTGGTCGACCACGTGCGACATCTGCTCCTGCGCCGAGGCGATCACGGCGTCGCGGCGGTGGGCGGCTCGCACGGCCTCCGGGTCGCCGATGCGCCGGTGTGCCGCGTCGAGCAGCGGGAGGTCGGCGTCGGTCCAGGCATCCGGACGGTCGCGCTGCAGCAGCGTCACCTCGTCGGGGGTCAGCGTAGGGGCACACGCCCGCAGGAACTCGGGGGAGCTCCACAGCCGAGCCACCACCTCGCCCGGTGTCAGCAGGGGCCACGCGCGCACGAACGTGCCGGTCAGCTCGTCGTCCTGCCGCAGCCACCGTCGCACCGCGTGGGGCGGCACCTCGTCGTCGTCGACCTGTTCCACCAGCAGTTCCAGCAGCTCTTCCCACACCTCGTCGCGCGCCTCGTTGTGAGTCGCGGCGGGGTCGGCACCCGCGAGCACCTCCGCCCACTCCTCGCGGCTGAGCCACAGGTCGGCCCACGGGGAGTCGAGGCGCGTCGCGTGGCCGGGCGGCCGCTCGAACGCGGCGGCCGCGGCGGCGAGCACCGCCTCGGGGTCGAGCGCGGCCTTGAGCGCGGCGATCCTCTGGTCGGCTTCGGGCGGGGCCGTCGTGCCTTCCGGGGTGAGGTCGCGGAGGGTGCACAGCCGCACGGTGTCCTCGCCGAGGCTCGGCAGCACGTCTTCCACGTAGGCGAGGTAGTGCGGGTTCGGGCCCACCAGCAGCATCCCGCCCGCGCTCGCGGTGAGGTGCGGCTCGGCGTAGAGCAGGTGGGCCGCGCGGTGCAGTGCCACCACGGTCTTGCCGGTGCCCGGACCGCCGTCCACCACGAGGGCGCCGCGGGACGGGGTGCGGATGATCGCGTCCTGGTCGGCCTGGATGGTCGCCAGCACGTCGCGCATGCGGGCGGTGCGGTGCGTGCCGAGGCTCGCGATGAACGCGGACTGGTCGTCGAGGGAGGCCGCGCCGTCGAAGCCGTCGGCGGTCAGGGCCTCGTCCCAGTAGTCGCTGATGCGGCCGTCCGTCCACCGGTATCGGCGGCGGGAGATCAGACCGCGGGGGTCCTCCAGCGTCGCGGCGAAGTAGGGCTCGGCGGCGGGCGCACGCCAGTCGATCAGCAGCCGGGTGCCGTCGGACGCGGCGAGCCCGGTGCGGCCGATGTAGACGGGCTCGCCGTCGGCGGGGGTCATGCGGCCGAGGCACACGTCGATGTCGAAGCGTTCGAGCACGCGCAGGCGCGACGACAGCCGCCGGATCTCGAGGTCGCGGTCCACGGCGGCGCCCCCGGAGCCGGCGCGCACGCGACGGACGTCGTCGAGCCGTCGGGCGACGTCGGCGCGCTGACCGTCGAGTTCGGCCGCGATGCGCTGGAGGTGTCGGCGATCGGCGTCGATGAGGGCGGGGGCGGTCTTGGCCTGTTTCTCGGGGGAGAGGTGGAAGGGGTCGATGGGCATGAATCTCCTTCGCGTTCCACGCGCCGGAGCGCGCGCAGACCGTCGATTCTGCCCGCGGGGTGGGGCCTTGCGGCAAGCCCCCACCGCGGAGATATCCTGGAAATGCAGGGAGAGACGGGGGACTCACCATGGCCCATCGGATCGGCTACCTCATCGGCAGCCTGGCGTCGGACTCGATCAATCGCACCCTCGCGAGGGCGCTGGTGCGCCTCGCGCCGCCCAGCCTGGAGCTGGAAGAGATCCCCATCCGCGGCCTTCCCCTCTACAACCGCGACGACGAGCTCGAGCCGGTCGAGGCGGTCACGGAGTTCAAGCGCGCGGTGGAGAGTGCCGAGGGCCTGTTGTTCGTGTCGCCCGAGTACAACCGGTCGATCCCCGGCGCGCTGAAGAACGCGATCGACTGGGGCTCGCGCCCGTGGGGTCACAACTCGTTCGCCCGCAAGCCGAGCGGCATCATCGGTGCGTCGACCGGGGCGATCGGCACGGCCGTCATGCAGTCGTCCATGCGCAGCGTGCTGAGCTTCCTCAACGCCCCGCAGCTGAACGCGCCGGAGGCGTACATCACGTTCCGGCCCGAGGTGTTCGGTGCGGACGGCGAGGTGCACGACGAGGGCACGAGAGACTTCCTCGCGCACTACATGGAGGAGTACGGGGCGTTCGTCGAGCGGGTACTGTCGCTTACCGCGCCGGGACACGTCGGCGACCGCTGACGCCTCGCCGTCACGCCGGTGGGGCGTCCACGAGGGCGCGCAACGCCAGGGCGTCGTGCGGGGCGTGACCGCGGGCGTCGTTGTCGAAGTACACGAACACGTCGCGCGGGCGGCCGTCCGCGGCGCCCGTCCCGTCGGCCCAGGCCCGGATGAGCGTCGCCCACTCGCGCAGCTCGGCGCCGGTGTACCCGCTGTGGTACAGCATGCGCGCGCCGTGGAGCCGGATGTACACGTGGTCCGCGGTCAGCGCGTCGAACCTCGGCCATCGCCCCGCGGTGTCCGCGACCACCAGCGCGGTGCCGTGCGCCTGCAGCAGCGTCAGGCTTGCGGGGTCGGCGAAGGTGGCGGAGCGCGGTTCGAGCGCATAGCGCAGCGGCCGGTCGGCGTCGATGTCGAGCCACGCGCGGTCACGGAGGCGTTCGTCGTGGCCGCGGGCGAGTTCGAGCGCCTCCCCGGTGGTGCGGGGGAGCGTGTCGAGGAATGACTCCAGGAGCGCCGGCACGAACTTCTGGCGCTCCGGCAGCTGCCACAGGATCGGCCCGAGCCGTTCGCCGAGCGCCAGCACGCCCGAGGCGAAGAAGTTCGCGAGGGCCTGGTCGACCGCGCGCAGGCGCAGCATGTGCGTGACGTAGCGCGACCCCTTCACGGCGAACACGAAGTCGTCCGGCACGCTCGACGCCCACGTGCGGTAGCTCTCCGGCCGTTGCAGCGAGTAGAACGAGCCGTTGAGCTCGACCGAGGGGAACTGCTCCCCGATGTACTCGAGCTCGCGGCGCTGTGGCAGGCCGCGGGGGTAGAAGTCGCCCCGCCAGCGGGCGTAGCGCCAGCCCGAGACGCCGATGCGGACGCGCCCGGTGACGGGTCCCGCGGTCACGGTGCCGCCTCCGCGAGGGCGTGCGTGGCCGTCAAGCCCCTTGCCGCTGGCCGACGGGCGTTACAGGGTGGGAGCATCCGCCGAACGAGAGGAGACGCGATGTCCCTGAGCGACCAGCCGATCGACGAGGTCAAGCCGGAAGCCGACCTGCAGGAGCAGGAGCGGCCCGATCTGGAGGTGCCGGACGACCCGGAGGTGACGACGACCGGTGAGCCGGACGTGCACTCGGTCGAGGCCGACCCGGCCGATGCGGCCGAGCAGCGGCACGAGGTGCCACTGGACGACGACGATCTCGACGACGCCGACGCCGACGACGACGTGCTGTAGGGCGATGCGGCACGCGCGGCGTCCCCCGGGTGCGCGCGGTGAGCGGGCGCCGAGTCTGTGGAACGCGCCGGTGGGACGAGAGGCGCCGCGGGAGCGGTGAAGGCCCCGCGGGTGCCTCCCGTCCGACGCGGGGTGCGAGTCGTTCGGAACACGGTCGTCATGGGGGTGACGCTAGCCCCGCGGTGGCGTGTGCGGGCCGGGGTTGACCGCGGCCATGCCGACGGCTAGTCGGGGACGGCTGACGGGCGAGGATGTGGGGTGCCGTGGCGCGGGGTATGCCCTCTCGACCGGACCGCCCCAGCACGGTGCTGTCGAGAGGGCTCACCGTCCTTCCCGGACGGTTGGGGAGGCGGCGAAACTTCCGCTGCTCTCGACGGCTGATTCCCCAGTTCCTCAGCCTGTAGCCCCCGCTACGAAGAGCAGAATATCGCTTAATCGCCGTGTCCGCCATTTGGGGGACAAAGAAAGTTGCGAAGAGGTTTTCGCCCGGGGTGTCTGTCGGGTCCGGTGGCGGTTTCGTAGGGTGGGGGAATGGACAGGATGCTCGTGTTCGCCGGTCAGGTCGCGCTCCCGCTCGGGCATCGGATCGAGGTGACCGAGCACGATGAGGGAGAGGGCCGAGAGCCGATCGTGCTGGCGGTGGTCGACCTCGACACGGGGATCCGGTACCGGCGCGGCGAGGCGGCGCGCGGCGCGCTCTCGCGCTGGATCGGACGGGTTCTGGAGTGCACGGTCACGGTCAGCGGCGGCGTGACGCGCACGGCGCTGCTCGTGGACCCCGTCGGGCCTGCGGCGAGCGAGGCCGGGGTCGCGCTGCGGGGAGCGGATGCGGCGGTGGAGGCGGCGAAGGCGGAGGCCGACCGCTGGGGTGGCACCGACCGCCCGCCGGCCGAGGAGCCCGAGCGCTTCTGGTGACGCACGCGGGCCGCGCGGGGCCGGGGCGGGTGCCTGGTGCGGTCGGCGGACGTCCTTCGCTTCTGAGGGGCCTGCGCTGTCGGTGCCCGGGTCATCGGAAGTCCCGCGATCGGTGGGCCACGCCGGTCTGCAGATCCTCGAAGGCGTCGGCGAGCACGTTGACCACACCCTCGGGTGAGCGTTCGAGGATGCCGCGGATGATGAGTGCCGGCGACTCGCGGGCGATCCGGCCGAAGCGGCCCCAGACACCGGTGGAGCAGATCACGTTCACCAGACCGCTCTCGTCTTCGAGGTTCACGAAGGTGACCCCGGCCGCTGTCGCCGGTCGCTGTCGGTGGGTGACCAGCCCGGCGACCTCGATGCGTCGTCCCGTCTCGTGCTTCTGCAGATCGGCCGCGGTCAGCACCCCGCGGGTCTGGAGGGCTGCGCGGAAGTGTGCCATGGGGTGGTCGTCCGTCGAGATGCCCGTGGCCCAGAGATCGGCCGAGAGCCGTTCGTAACTCGTCTGGTCGGCGAACAGGGGAGGCTGCACAGCCACGGTCGTCCCCGGCAGGAAGCGGGAGCGGTCGTCGGCCGCGGCCCCGGCGAGCCAGATCGCCTCCCGCCGTTCGAGGCCGAGGCACGCGAAGGCGCCGGCGGTGGCGAGGGCTTCCAGCTGCGCCGCCGTCGCATCGGTCCGCCGCACCAGGTCGTGGAGATCGCGATAGGGGCCGTGGGCCTCACGCTCGGCGACGATCCGTTCCGCCAGCGGCACGCCGATGCCGCGGATGCCGCTGAGCCCGAGTCGCACCGCGAACCGCCCGTCCCTGCGGTGTGCCGCCGACTCGTCCGGCGCGCTCCGGTCGAAGCGCAGGACTTCCGGTTGCGGATCCGCCAGGCAGCTCTCCCTGCCCGTGGGCCCGGTGCCGCCGTCCGCGGCGACGGGTTCGAGCAGCTCGGTGGCCCCGGACAGGTGCAGATCGGGGCGGCGCACCTCCACCCCGTGCCGGCGGGCATCCGCCGTGAGTGTCGCGGGGGAGTAGAACCCCATCGGCTGCGACCGCAGCAGCCCGGCGAGGAAGGCCGCCGGGTAGTGCAGCTTCAGCCAGGAGCTCGCGTAGACGAGGAGCGCGAACGACAGCGAGTGCGACTCGGCGAAACCGAAGTTCGAGAACGCCTGGATCTGCGCGTAGATGCGGTCGGCGTCGTCGTCCACGAGTCCTCGCCTGGCCATCCCTGCGTAGAGCTTGCCCCGCACCTTCTCGATCTTCTCCAGCCCTCGTTTGGACCCCATCGCCCGCCGCAGCAGGTCCGCCTCGTCGGCCGTGCAGTCGCCCACCGCCGTGGCCATCTGGATCAGCTGCTCCTGGAAGATGGGGATCCCCAGGGTGCGCTTCAGGATGTCCTCCAGGTCGCTGTGCGGGTAGGGGATCGGGAAGTCCACCGGCGCCTCGCCCCTGGCCTCCCGCTCCCTGTTCTCCTCGTCCGTCCGGTCCTTCGCCATCTTGCGCCGCACGAACGGATGCACCGCGCCACCCTGGATGGGTCCGGGGCGGATCAGGGCGATCTGGATCGCGAGGTCGTAGAAGCGGCGGGGCTGCAGGCGGGGCAGCAGGCCGATCTGCGCTCGGGACTCGACCTGGAAGACGCCGATCGAGTCGGCGCGGCACAGCATGTCGTACACCCCGGCCTCCTCCTTCGGCAGGGTCTCCAGCGTCCATTCCTCGCCGGTGGCCTCGCGCACGAGGTCGAAGCAGTGCTGCAGGGCCGCGAGCATGCCGAGGCCGAGCAGGTCGAACTTCACCAGCCCCATGAAGGCGGCGTCGTCCTTGTCCCACTGGATGACCGTCCTGTCCTCCATGCGGGCGTGCTCCACCGGGACCACCTCGCCGACCGGGCGCGCGGTGAGCACCATGCCGCCGGAATGGATCCCCAGGTGACGGGGGGCCTTGAGCAGCTCGGCGGCGTAGTCGAGCACGGTGTCCGGGATGTCGTGGCCCTCGACGGGCTCGAGCCCCGACCCCCACCCGTCGACCTGCCGAGACCACGAGTCCTGCTGGCCCGGTGAGTACCCCAGGGCCCTGGCCATGTCGCGGACCGCGTTCTTCGGCCGGTACTGGATGACGTTCGCCACCTGGGCCGCCCGCTCTCTTCCGTACTCGCGATACACCCACTGGATGATCTCCTCCCGGCGCCGCGAGTCGAAGTCCACGTCGATGTCGGGCTCCTCCGTGCGCGTGGTGGCGAGGAACCGCTCGAACGGCAGCCGGTAGAGGATCGGGTCGACCGCGGTGATGCCCAGCAGGTAGCACACCGCGCTCGCCGCAGCGGAGCCTCGCCCCTGGCAGAGGATCCCGCGGCGACGGGCCTCGGCGACGATGCCGTGCACGATCAGGAAGTAGCCGGGGAAGTCCTTCTCCTCGATCACGTCGAGCTCGCGCTCGATGCGGCGGTGGCCGTCGGCGTCCAGCCGGGGGTACTTCGTCGGCACCGCCGCCCACACCAGGTGTCGCAGCCAGCTCATGGGCGTGTGGCCCGGCGGCACGTCCTGCCGAGGGAGGGCCGGGCGTGCCATGCGCAGCGGGAAGGCGGAGGCGGCGGCGATCTCCAGCCCGTGTGAGATCGCTCCGGGGTAGCGCGCGAAACGTGCCGTCATCTCGGCCCCGCTGCGCAGGTGTGCTCCGCCGTGCGCGGGCAGCCAGCCGTCGAGCTCGTCCATGCTGCGCACCGCCCTGACCGCGGCCACGGCCTCCGCGAGGGGAGCCTGCATCGGCCTGGCGTAGTGCACGTTGTTGGTCGCCACGACCGGCAGGCGCATCCGCCGCGCGAGGTCGGCGAGAGCGTCGTTGCGCCGTGTGTCCAGGGGCTCTCCGTGGTCGAAGAGCTCGACGGCCACGCTGTCGCTGCCGAACAGGTCGACGAGTCGTCGGAGCGGGGTGGCGGCGTCGCCGGCGTCGAGCCCTCGCCGGACCGCGCCCTTGCGGCAGCCGGTCAGGATCGTCCAGTGTCCGTCCGCGCGGGCGGCCAGGTCGTCGAGGTCGTACACGGGGCGTCCCTTCTCCCCGCCCCGCAGCTGGGCGGCGGTGATCGCCCCGGACAGCCGGTGGTAGCCCTCCATGCCGCGGGCGAGCACGAGCAGATGCTCGCCGGGCGGGTCGGCGGCGCCCTGCGGGGCGAGCGGCAGGTCGAGCGACAGTTCGGCTCCGAACACGGTCTGCAGCTGCACCTCCATGTGCTCCGCGAGCTCGGCGAAGCGCGCGGCGCCGTAGAACCCGTCGTGGTCCGTGAGGGCGAGTGCGCTCAGGCCCAGGCGTTCGGCTTCGGCCAGAAGGTCTTCGGGGGAGGAGGCGCCGTCGAGGAAGGAGTAGGAGGAGTGCGCGTGCAGCTCGGCATAGGGCACGGCGTCCTCCGGCCGCTTCGGCAGGGCGGGAGGGAGGCGCTTGCGGCGTCGGCTCACGGGTCCGGGGTCCGCTCGTCGCCCGGGGGTCGCGGACGGCGGGGCCGGATCGCCGCTGAGGGTGCGCTCCAGTTGATCCCAGCTCAGCGGCGGGTTGTGCCATCCCATCAGCGATACCTCCCTTCAGCCCACCAGCGCTCGCCGGCGTGGAAGACGAGCCAGGCGCGGTCGCGGTCGTCGACGATCTGGAGCCGATGCCCCCGCTTGCCGCCCCCCGGAGCCCACCGGCGTTCCTGCACCGGCCACGGCCCCGCCCAGGCCTGCACCCCGGCACCGTCGATGCGGGCGGGGTCGTTCGACAGCGCCCCGCGGTCGTCCACCGTGAGGACGCTCCCGTCGACCCCGACGACGCCGACCGGGCGGGGAGGGCGGAAGACCTCGGACGGCAGCGGATCGGGGAGGCTGCCCGGCCAGGGCGACCCGGGGTCCCGCGGGGGCACCACTCGTTCGCCCCACGGGGTGAGCACCTGACGGTCGGCCAGCCAGCGCCCACCCGACACGGCCGCCGTGACCACGCCCTGATGTCCGAGCATGGTCTGCACCCGGGAGACCGCGTGGTGCAGGCGCTCGTCGGTGCCCGATCCGAAGAGGCCGGGCTGATGGTGTGCCGCGTCGTCCACGGCGACGGGGAGGATGCGGACCGCCGCGATGCCGCCGAACGCCCTCGCCTCGTCCACGGGTTCCTTCGCGGTCAGCGCCGCCAGGGACTCCAGCTGCCAGCGCACCCGGTCGACGAGGTCGGAGGCGTCGAAGCACGTCGGGTGCAGCCAGGTGCGGGAGAAGACCTCGCCGCCATCGTCCGTCAGATCGATCCGCACCTCGGTGCAGACGACGGAGGCATCGGCGAGGGCGAGCAGTACGGCGTCGGCCGTCTGCCGCACGGCGAAGGCCACCTGGTCGGCGCCGCCCAGGGGGGTGTCGAACTCGATGCTCCGCGCCAGCTCGGGGTCGGGCGGGCGCGGGGTCAGCGGGCGGGAGTCGGCGCCGGAGGCGAGGGCGTGCATCCGGGCTCCCTGTTCGCCGAAACGGTCGCGCACGTCGAGCGGGTCGAGGGCGGTGAACGCGCCGAGGGTGCGCACCCCGAGTCGCAGGAGGAGCCCGCTGAGCTGCTCGTCGCGGAGCACCTGGACGGGGTACGGTGCCAGGAAATCCCGGGAGGCGCCGGGCGGGACGACCGTGCAGGGGGCCGTTCCCCGTGCGGCGATCTCGGCCGTGAAGGGACCGTCGGCGACCCCGACGCGCACCTCGGGGTAGCCGGCGTCGGCCAGGATCGCGGAGAGCGCCGCCGCCGCCTCCGCCTCGCCCCCGTGGTAGCGCGAGATGCCCCTGGCTCGCAGGATCGCGAGGCCCGGGCGCAGGAGCGTGACCCCGGGGGCGTGTCTCTCGATGACCTGCAGCACCGGGGCGAAGGCCCGTTCGTCCTTCCCCGGGTCGTGCGGGAGGACCCGGAGCGAGGAGAGGAGTCCCTGGGCGACGCGGCGACGTTGGCCGATGCGGACGCCGTGCGCTCGGGCCGAGGCGGTGCACGCGACGACCGTGTTCGCCTGCACCAGGGCCGTGGGCGGATGCGGCTGCCCGCCACCCAGGGCCGCCCGCAGGGGCCAGTCCGGGAACCACAGCACGAGGACGCGGAGGGGAGCGTTCATCCTGCCTCCGCCCAGAAGAGGAGCTCCGACGGGGCGGAGGTGCCCGACGCCTCCGGTTCGACGGAGAGCGGGGGCAGTGCGGTCAGCTCGGCCACCGCCGTCTCGACGGCACCGTGTCCGCCGGGGAGCCGCACCCGCACACTCGAGGCGCGCGGGCTGTGCCTGGTCCGGGCGGTGACCGTCACCGTGCAATCGGAGAGCAGGCCCCACCCCTCTCCGAGCCCGTGCCAGTCGGGGTCGTGCAGGCGGATGGTGCCCTCGCTCTGCGCCCACCGCCCCGCGCCCGGTTCCTCGGCGACCAGCAGGGTGGAGCCGCGGTCGCGCAGTCGAGCACTCAGCCGTGCGACATCCGCATCCCGGGCCCTCGACTCCGGCTGGACGACGATCAGCGGCACCACTTCGGCGAGGGCGGAGGTCACTGCGAGCCAGCGGTCTCCGGGAGACGGGACGAGGATGAGCCTGGTCAGGTCGATGCCGTAGGCGGCGGCGGCCTCCACCCCGAGGGTCGGCATGCCGATCACCGCGCACCAGTGCCCTTTGCCCGAGGCGGCACTGAGCAGCGCCAGCACGAGGGCCGGGGAGGGGGAGACCGTGTAGGAGGTGCCGGTCTGGAGTCCCTCATCGGGCAGCAGCGCAGCGAAGGCGGGGTCGAGGGGGAGCAGGGTGTGCTCGCTGCGCCGCCGCTGCATCCGGCTGATCTCGCGGCGCAGCCGCAGCACCTCTCCGGCGCGGTTGTCGCTGGTCGGAGAGAGCGCGGTCATCGCATCGAGCCCGATCCCCATGCATCCATCCTCGAAGATATGTACGAATAAAGCAAGTGACGTGAACGACGCTAATTCGTACATCGGACATCCGCGAAACCCTGTCCACAGGGGGTCATCGGCGCGCATGCTGCTCGCCTAGCCTGCCCGGATGGATCTCCGACTCGCCCTCATCGGCCTGGTGCACGGCGCCCTCCTCGGCGTCGGCGGATGGCTGGTCGTGATCGACGCCCGCACGCACCGTCTCCCCAACCGCATCGTGCTGCCCACGCTCGCCGCCCTGCTCCTGCTCGTCACCGTGGATGCCGTCGCGACGGGTCGGCCCGAGCCGATGATCCGTGCCCTGCTCGGCGGCGTCCTGCTCGGTGGCTTCTACCTGGTGCTGCGCGCGATCAGTCGCGCCGGCATGGGCGGGGGAGACGTCAAGCTCGCGGCGGTCATCGGGCTGCTGCTTGCGTGGCACGGCTGGACGGCGCTCGCGCTCGGCGCGGCGTCCGCATTCGTCCTCGGAGCCCTGTACGCGCTCGTGCTGATGGCGCTGCGGCGCGCCGACCGGGCGACCAGGATCGCGTTCGGACCGTGGATGATCGCGGGAGCCGTCCTCGGTGTCCTGCTCGGCTGAGCGGCCGGGCGCCGCGCGGATGGGGGAGGTCGGGTCTACTCTGGGCACATGGCACTCGCACGACTCCACGGCGGCCCGCTGGACGGGCAGATCATCCCCCTCGGCGATGCGGACGACAAGCTGATCGTCCCCTACAGCGAGACGCAGGTGGTGTACAACCGCCGCGGCGAGCCGCAGAACACGGGCGAGGGCGACGGCCCGACCGAGGTCGACTACTGGTTCGAGGAGTCGCTCGAAGACCTCACGCTCGAGGATGACTGAGCCCTCCCGCACGGTCGAGGTCGAGCGCACGTACGACGTCGACGACGACACTCCGCTCCCGCGGTGGGAGGCGATCCCGGGGGTCGATGCCGTGTCGTCCGGTGAGCACCGTGCCCTGGACGCGCACTATCTCGACACCGACGACGGCGCCCTCGCGCGCTCGGGCGTCGCGCTGCGTCGCCGCACGGGCGGCCCGGACGAGGGCTGGCACGTGAAGGGGCCGCGGCAGGGCGACGGACGCCTGGAGCTGGGATGGCCGCTCGGTGACACCGGCGAGACCGTTCCCGCCGTGGTCGTCGAGGCGATCTCCGGCTGGACGACGGCGCCGCTGACCCCCCTCGCGCGCATCGAGAACGACCGCACGGCCTACCTGCTCACGGGGCCGCGCGGCGTCGTGGCGGAGTTCGTGGACGATCGCGTCCGTGCGACCGACGTCCGCCGTGGCACGCGCCGCGCGTGGCGTGAGTGGGAGGTGGAGCTCGGTCCCGCCGCTCCCGCCGATGAGGCAGGACGCGCAGCCCTGTTCGCCGCGGTCGAGGGCGTGGTGCGTGCGGCCGGCGCCCGTGAGGCGTCCTCCGAGTCGAAGCTCGCCAGAGCGCTCGGGTTCTAGGCGCGCGACGGCCACGACGCAACCCCTTTTCCCCGGAGCTCGCCGGGTGGTTGAGTGGGCCCATGAGCCGACCGCCTGTGCTTCGATCGCTGCAGACGATCGTCCCCGAGACCGTTCTCGTGCAGGAGCAGGTGCGTGAGGTCTTCGCCGCCCAGCCCGGTCTCGGTCGGCTGGCTCAGCGCATCGTGTCGACCTCCTTCCGCGTGTCGGGGATCGACACACGGCACACCGTGATCGATGAACTCGCCGAGGGGGCGGAGCCGGACGAGCCGCTGTTCTACGACCGTCGCTCCGGTCGACTGCTCGCCCCGGGCACGAAAGCACGCAACGACTACTACACGCGGGAGGCCTCGCGGCTCTTCGTCGAGGCCGCCCGTCGCGCGCTCGACGCGGATCCCGACGTGACCGCCGCCGATGTCACGCACGTGATCACGGTGTCCTGCACGGGCTTCCACGCACCGGGACCGGAGTACGAGATCGTGCGGGGGCTCGGTCTGTCCGATGCGGTCCAGCGCTATCACCTGGGCTTCATGGGCTGTTACGCCTCCATGCCGGCGCTGCGGGCCGCTGCTCAGTTCTGCGCGGCCGATGAGAACGCGGTCGTGCTGGTCGTGAGCGTGGAGCTCTGCACCCTGCACCTGCGCTCCTCGGAGGATCCGGACACGATCGTGGCCTCCTCGCTCTTCGCCGACGGCGCTGCAGCGGGCGTCGTCACCGCGCGTGACCTCCCCTCGTCCGTTCCCGCGCTCCGCCTCGACGGCTTCCACACCGCGATCGTCCCGGAGGGCGTGGACGACATGGCCTGGACGATCGGCGACTCGGGGTTCGAGATGATCCTGTCGACCGCGGTGCCGCAGATCATCGGCGCGTCCATCATCGGGGCGCTGGGCCCGCTCTACTCCCGGGAGGACGGCCTCGCGGAGGCGTTCGCCGCCGGACGGGTGGGTGAACAGGTGCGGCACTGGGCGATCCATCCCGGCGGGCGGAGCATCCTCGACAGGGTGCAGGAGCGGATGGCGCTGAGCCACGCACAGCTGCGACCGGCGCGCGAGACGCTGCGCGAGTACGGCAACATGTCGAGTGCGACCGTGCTGTTCGTGCTGAAGCGGATCCTGGAGCGCGAGGGGGCCGAGCCGGGCGACCGCGTGGCTGCGATGGCGTTCGGCCCCGGTCTCACGGCGGAGAGCGCGCTGCTGACCGTGGTCGCCCCGGCGGCTTCATGAGTGTGGATCTCCGGGTCCGCGCGACCCACGTGCGGGAGCTGATGGACGACCCGCAGGCCGATGAGGAGATGCTCGGTCGCACGTACCAGCGGTTCGGTGCCGTGAACGCGGTGGTCTCCCGGCCCGGACGCCTCTACCGTCAGGACATCCGCCCGCGCGCGGCCGCCCGCCGGATCCGCATCCTGGACATCGGCGCGGGCGGTGGAGATCTGTGCCGCCTTCTCGTGCGGCGGCTGCGGCGGGACGGGCTCGAGGCCGACGTCACGGCGCTGGATGCGGATGAGCGCGCGATTCGGTGGGCGTCAGCGCACGACGCGGGGCTGGGCATCCGCTACCGGTGTGCGCTGTCGTCCGAGCTGGTCGAGGAGGGCGATCGGTACGACGTGGTGCTGTCGAATCACGTGCTGCATCACCTGGATGCCGGGGAGTTCGACGCGGTGCTGCGCGACTCGCAGGCCCTCACCGCTCCGGGCGGGCTGGTCTCGCATCACGACATCGCGCGCGGCCGCCTGGCGTACACGGCTTTCGCGGGTGCCACGTGGCCGCTCTCTCGCACGCTGCTCGCCGGTTCCTTCATCCGCGTGGACGGTCTGCGCAGTATCCGGCGCTCGTACACCGCGCGGGAGCTCGCCGCACTGGCGCCGTCGGGATGGAGCGTGCGCAGTCGTCTTCCCGCGCGACTGGAGCTGCGGTGGGAGGCGCCGCGTGCCGGAACATGACGTGCTCGTGGTCGGCGGCGGCCCCGTCGGGCTGCTCGTGGCGTGCCTGCTGGCACAGGACGGTCGGCGGGTGCGCGTGCACGAGCAGCGCGCGGAGCCCGGACGGCGCACGCGCGCGATCGGCATCCACCGTCCGGGGCTCGATGCCCTCGACGCGGCAGGGGTGGGCACAGCAGCGCGAGCGGAGGCGCTGCGACTGACGGGCGGCGAGGTGCGCAGCAGGGGGCGGCGCCTCGCGTCACTGGACTTCACCGCGGAGCGACCCGTCTACACACTGCCGCAGCCGCGGACGGAGGGGCTGCTGCGGGAGCGGTTGCAGCGTCTGCAGGGGGATGCGCTGGGCCTGGGCTCGACCGTCCGCTCTGTGCGCGACGACGGCACGGTCGTGCGGGTGGGCGTCGACGGGACCGACGGGCGGCTCGAGGAGACGGCGTCGATGGTCGTGGTCGCCGACGGTGTGCGCAGCCGTCTGCGTCGCGCGTTCGGGGTGGGCTGGGCGCGCCGACCGGGGCGGGCGCGCTACGCGATGCTCGACGTGGAGGCGCCGACGACTGACGACCGCGCGGTGCTGTTCTTCGAGCCGGACGGCCTCGTGGAGTCGTTCCCCCTCCCGGGCGGCCGTCGGCGGTGGGTGGTGCGCGAGGGCCGGGGTGGTCCGGTGGCGTCCGCGGCCGAGCTCGCGGCGGTCGTCGCGGCGCGCACCGGGCAGCGGCTGGTCGTGGACGACCGCGCCACGGTGTCGTCCTTCGTCGCCGCGCAGCATGCGGCGGAGCGGGTGCACCGGGGGCGCGTGGTGCTCCTGGGCGATGCGGCGCACGAGGTGAGCCCGATCGGGGGTCAGGGCATGAACCTCGGCTGGACGGCTGCCCTCCGGCTCGCCGCCGTCCTGCGCGACACCGAGCCGGGCGACAGGCCCGACCTCGACGCCTTCGCCCGTCGCACGCGGACGGCCGCCGCGCGGGCCCAGCGGCGCTCGGCGTTCTTCATGGCGATGGGCGCCCCCGCGCCGGTGCCGGTCGTCGCAGGCCGGGAGTCCCTGGTCCGCACGCTCGGCTCACCGGCGCTGCGCGCACGGACGACCGGCCTCCTCACGATGCACGGTCTCTGACGCACGAAGGCCCGGTCCGTGAGAGCGGACCGGGCCTTCGTGTGCGTGCGATCAGAAGTTGATCATGTGGCCGGCGAGGCCGTGGAAGCCCTCCTGCAGGGCCTCCGACAGCGTCGGGTGCGTGTGCACGTTGCGTGCCAGCTCGAGCGCCGTGAGGTCCCACTTCTGGGCGAGCGTGAGCTCGGGCAGAAGCTCCGACACGTCGGGGCCGATCATGTGCGCACCGATGAGCTCGAGGTGCTCGGCGTCGGCGATGAGCTTGACGAAGCCGACCGGCTCGCCGAGGCCGTGCGCCTTGCCGTTGGCCATGAACGGGAACGTCGCGACCTTGATCTCGCGCCCCTCGTCCTTCGCCTGCTGCTCGGTGAGCCCGAACGACGCGACCTGCGGCGAGCAGAACGTCGCGCGCGGCATCATCCGGTAGTCGCCCAGGGTCATCGTCTCCGCGCCGCCGATGGTCTCGGCCGCGACCACGCCCTGCGCCTCGGCCACGTGGGCGAGCTGCAGCTTGGCCGTCACGTCGCCGATGGCGTAGATGCCCTCGACGTTGGTGCGCATGTGGTCGTCGATGTCGATCGCGCCGCGCTCGGTGAGCTTCACGCCCGTGTTCTCGAGCCCGAAGCCCTCGACGTTCGGGGCGAACCCGACCGACATGAGCACCTTGTCGGCCTCGATCGAGCTCTGCTGGCCGTCCTTGCCCGTGTACGACACGGTGACGGACGAGCCGTTGTCGACGACCGACTCGACCTTGGTGGAGGTGAGGATGTCGACGCCGTAGTTCTTGTACTGCTTCGTGATCTCCTTCGACACATCGGCGTCCTCGTTGGGGAGCGCACGGTCGAGGAACTCGATGATCGTGACCTTCACGCCGTAGTTCGTCATCACGTAGGCGAACTCCATGCCGATCGCGCCGGCGCCGACGATCACGATGGACTTCGGCAGCTCACGGGAGAGGATCTGCTCCTCGTACGTCACCACGTTGTCGCTCAGCTGCACGCCCGGAAGCAGACGCACCTTGGAGCCCGTCGCGATGATCGCGTTGTCGAACGTGACCTCTTCGGTCGTGCCGTCGGCCTTGGCCACCGAGATGGCCTTCGGGCCGGTGAACGTGCCGCGCCCGTCGTACTCGGTCACCTTGTTCTTCTTCATGAGGAAGTGGATGCCCTTGACGCGCCCGTCGGCCACGACGCGGCTGCGGTCGAACGCCTTGCCGTAGTCGATGGTGAAGTCGCCGGAGATGCCGAAGAAGTCGGCCTTGTGCTTCAGAGTGTGCGCGAGCTCCGCGTTCTTCAGGAGCGCCTTGGAGGGGATGCAGCCGACGTTGAGGCACACACCACCCCAGTACTTCTCCTCGATGATCGCGGTGGACAGGCCGAGCTGTGCGCTGCGAACCGCAGCGACGTATCCGCCAGGACCTGCACCAAGGATGACGACGTCGTAGTGTGGCATGCCTTAAGCCTATCGCTCGGTGGGGGCGTCGGAATCGGACGGAGCGGTGCCGCCGCGACGGCGCATCGTCAGCCACACGGCGACGCCGATCACGATCAGGACGGCGAGGACCACGAGCACCCAGATCCACGCCGATGCGCCCGCGTCGTCGGGTGCCGTCGGGGCGGGGGATGCGGGCGTCGGGGTCTGCTCGGTCGGGGCCGCGGTGGCGGGAGCGGTGGTCGCGGGGGCGGTGGTCGGCGCGTCGGTCGCTGCCTCGTCGCCGGCGGTGACCGTGAAGGAGAACTCGCCGGAGGTGGGGTGACCGTCGCTGGACACGACCTTCCACACCACGTGATAGGCGCCGGCGGGGCCGCTGCCGCTGAGCGGCTGCGTGACGATCGCGCCGTCCACGGTCGCCGGCCCTTCGGTGACCGTCGCGCCGGAGGGGTCGGTCACGACCACCTCGGTCGCGCCCTCGCCGTCGATCAGCTTCGCGCTGAAGGTGAGGGTGAGCTCGGAGGGAACCGTCTCGACCGAGGAGTCCGCTGCGGGCGACGACGACACCAGGGCGTCGTGTGCCGAGGCGGAGAGGGGGGAGAAGAGCACGAGGAAGGCGGCGAGGAGGGCCGCGGCGAGGGCGATCGGGGTGGCCGGGTGGCGCAGGGCTTTGGTCTTCACCCCTCCACCCTATGGATCACCGGTATGCGACGGCTGAGTGCGAAAGCGACCTCCCCGGGGGCCTGCGGCATCCGTTAGTCTGGACAGTCAGGAGGGCACAGTGACAGACAGCGACAGCCGACCGGCCGGTGAAGCCGCCATCCATCGCTCCGGCGACCAGAAGCACGATGTGACGCAGACGTTCGGACACGACTCCGACCTGTCGTTCGTGCCGTTCGGCGTGGAGTTGACAGATGTCGAGCAGTCGGCCATCTCGGCGCTGCCCTCCGGCTCGGCTTTGCTGCTGGTCCGTTCGGGCGCCCTGGCCGGGGCACGCTACCTGCTCGACACCGACGTGACCACCGTCGGCCGCCACCCCGAGGCCGACATCTTCTTCGATGACGTGACCGTGTCTCGTCGGCACGCGGAGATCACGCGCAACGGCGCCGCGTTCGAGATCATCGACCAGCGGTCGCTCAACGGCACCTACGTGAACGGGGAGCGCGTCGACCGCAGCACGCTCACCGACGGCGCCGAGCTCCGTGTCGGCAAGTTCCGGCTGAACTTCTTCGCCTCGCCCCTCGATCGTCCGGCGGCGAACGCCTGATGGCGGCGACTTCCGCCCGCGAACGCTCGTCGTCCGCGGGCCTGCTGAGTATCGGTCAGGTGCTCGCTCGCCTCACGCCGGAGTTCCCCGACCTGACCTCCAGCAAGCTGCGGTTCCTCGAGGTGCAGGGCATCGTGCGCCCGTCGCGCACCGAGTCGGGGTACCGCAAGTTCTCCACCGCCGACATTGAGCGGCTGCGCCTCGGGCTCACGCTCCAGCGTGACCACTACCTTCCACTGAGCGTGATCCGCGAGCAGCTCGATCAGGCCGAGGCGACCGGCGATGCCGCTGCCCTCGTCCCGCCGCCGTCGATCTCACCCGCGCCGCGTCGCTACCGCCGCGATGAGCTCCTCGCTGCCGCCGGCGCCGGGCCGCAGCTGCTCAACGACGCCATCAGCACCGGCGTCATCACCGCGCAGGAGACCTATCCGGAGAACACGGTGGCGCTCCTGCGGGGACTCGTGGCGCTCGACCGGCACGGCATCGAGCCGCGTCACCTGCGTTCGCTGCGCCAAGGGGCGGAGCGGGAGGTGTCGCTGATCGAGTCGGCACTGTCGACACTGCTCCGACGCACGGACGCGCCGTCGCGCGCGCGAGCGAGCGAACTGGCTCCGGAGCTCGCGTCACGGATCGACGACGTGCGGGCGCTGTTCGTGAAGGACGCGCTGTCGCGCATCCTTTCGTAACGAACTGATTGCGACACACCTTCGGCCCCGCGCGGATGTCGTTGCCGGTGCCGGGGCACTGCTCTACCGTGGAGATAACCGTTCCAGGGAGGATTTCAGATGAATGCGGATGAGCTCGCAGGCGACCCGCGGTTCGTGACCGAACTCCTCTTCACCGACGGTCTCCCGGCCATGGATGACGAGGTCGGCTACCGCGGCGCCGTGGCCGCTCGCGCCGCCGGCATCACGTATCGCCAGCTCGACTACTGGGCCCGCACCGAGCTCGTCGTGCCCACCGTCCGTGGCGCCAGTGGCTCCGGATCGCAGCGTCTGTACGGCTTCCGTGACATCCTCGTCCTCAAGCTCGTCAAGAGCCTGCTCGACACCGGCATCTCCCTGCAGCAGATCCGCACCGCGGTGGAGGAGCTGCGCCGGGCCGGTATCCGCGACCTCGCGGGAACCACCCTCATGAGCGACGGCGCCTCGGTCTACCTCTGCACGTCCAACGACGAGGTCATCGACCTGGTTAGTCGCGGGCAGGGCGTGTTCGGCATCGCCGTCGGCAAGGTGCTCCGCGAGGTGGAGTCGACACTGGTCGCATTCGACCCGACGGCACCGGACCCCGTCGACGAACTGTCGGCCCGCCGGGCGAAGCGCACCGCCTGAGCGGCGCCCCCGCACACAAACGAAGAACGGCCACCCTCGAAGAGGATGGCCGTTTCGTCGTTCGTGCGTGTGTCAGCTCTGCGGACCGCTCTCCGGGACGGGGATCCGTCCGGTGCGGATGATGCGGTCGAGCAGCTGATCGAAGTCGGCCGCAAGCTCCTGTGCGGAATCGCCCGGCCAGATGTGCAGCGGCTTCGCCGCGCCCTGCGCCTGCTGCAGCGACGTGCGCTCGGGAAGCTGGGGGGAGAGCACGAGGGGACCGAACATGTCGCGCAGCTCCTTGATGCGGAACTGGTGCTCGATGGACTGCGGGCGCACGCGGTTCACCACGATGCCGAGCGGCTGGAGGCGAGGCGACAGGCCGCGACGGATCTCTTCGATGGCGCGCAGCGCGCGGTCGGCCGCCGCCACGGAGAAGAGCCCGGGCTCGGTCACCACCATCACGCGGTCGCTCGCCGCCCACGCGGTACGGGTCAGCGCGTTCAGCGACGGGGCGCAGTCGATGAGCACGAGGTCGTAGTCGGCCTCCACGGCCGCCAGCGCCTCCTCGAGCTTCCAGACGTCGCGGACGCTCGGGTGCGGTCCGTCGAAGTTGATGGCGGACGGGCTGCCGATCAGCACGTCGATGGTCCCGGGGTGGACCTTGGCCCAGCCGCTGGAGGTGATCGCCTGACGGACGGTCTTCTCCTTAGGGTTGGCCAGAACGTCGGCGACGTTGAGTCGCCCGGCGACCTGGATGTCCATCCCGGTGGAGACGTCGGACTGCGGATCGAGGTCGACGACGAGCGTCCGGACGCCCCGAGCGAAAGCCGCGGAGGCCAGCCCGAGTGTCACGGTCGTCTTGCCGACGCCCCCCTTGAGAGAGCTGACGCTGAGTACGTGCACGGACACCACGTTACCTTCCCCTAGGCTGGGGGAACACTCAGCCCCGCCCATGCGTGTGCGTCGACGCCGCGCATCGAGCTCTCAGAGGTGTGCATGTTCCAGAAGATCCTTGTGGCGAATCGCGGCGAGATCGCGATCCGGGCATTCCGAGCGGCAGTGGAGGTCGGGGCCCGCACCGTCGCGGTCTTCCCCCATGAAGATCGCGGTTCGGTGCACCGGCTGAAGGCCGACGAGGCGTACGAGATCGGTGAACGCGGCCACCCCGTCCGCGCCTACCTGGACGTCGACGAGATCATCCGCGTCGCCCGCGAGTCGGGCGCCGACGCGATCTACCCCGGCTACGGCTTCCTGTCCGAGAACCCGGAGCTGGCGGAGAAGGCTGCCGCGAACGGCATCGTCTTCATCGGGCCGCCCGCGAAGGTCCTGGAGATGGCGGGCAACAAGGTCGAGGCCAAGCGCCACGCGATCGAGGCCGGGGTGCCGGTGCTCCGATCGACCGAGGCCTCCGACGACGTCGACGCCCTGGTGGCGCAGGCGGAGGACATCGGGTTCCCGCTGTTCGCCAAGGCGGTCGCGGGTGGCGGCGGTCGTGGCATGCGGCGCGTCGAGACCCTGGGTGACCTCGCTCCGGCGCTGGCCGAGGCGATGCGCGAGGCCGGCAGTGCCTTCGGCGACCCCCGCATGTTCCTGGAGCAGGCCGTCGTGCGGCCACGCCACATCGAGGTGCAGATCCTGGCGGACAAGACGGGCGAGACCGTGCATCTGTTCGAGCGCGACTGCTCGGTGCAGCGACGCCATCAGAAGGTCGTCGAGATCGCCCCCGCGCCGAACCTCGACGACGACGTCCGGCACGCTCTGCACGGGTACGCCGTGGCCTTCGCACGCTCGATCGGCTATGAGAACGCCGGCACGGTGGAGTTCCTTCTGGAGACCGCGGGGGAGCGGGCCGGGGAGGTCGTGTTCATCGAGATGAACCCGCGCATCCAGGTCGAGCACACCGTGACGGAGGAGGTCACCGACGTCGACCTCGTGCAGAGCCAGCTGCGCATCGCCGCCGGCCAGACCCTGGCCGAGCTCGGTCTGCAGCAGGAGAACCTGCACCTGCGCGGTGCGGCGCTCCAGTGCCGCATCACGACGGAGGACCCGACGCAGGGCTTCCGTCCCGACACCGGGAAGATCACCACCTACCGTTCGCCCGGTGGCGCGGGGATCCGGCTCGACGGGGGAACCGTGCACCAGGGCGCGCAGATCAGCCCGCACTTCGACTCGATGCTGGCGAAGCTCACCTGCCGCGGCCGCGACTTCCCCGCGGCGGTGGCCCGTGCCCGTCGCGCGCTCGCGGAGTTCCGCATCCGCGGGGTGTCGACCAACATCCCGTTCCTGCAGGCGCTGCTCGACGACGCCGCGTTCGTGCGTGGCGACGTCAGTACCTCCTTCATCGACGAGCGCCCCGAGCTCCTGCGCGGACGCGTGTCGAAGGACCGTGGCACCAAGATCCTCAACTGGCTCGTCGACGTCACGGTCAACAAGCCGCACGGCGCGCATCCCGGGGTCGTCGACCCGGTGACGAAGCTCCCCGTGATCGACCTCGCCGCGACGCCGCCGTCCGGGTCGAGACAGCGTCTGCTCGACCTCGGCCCCGAGGGGTTCGCCCGCAGCCTCCGTGCACAGACGGCGCTCGCGATCACCGACACCACCTTCCGTGACGCGCACCAGTCGCTGCTGGCCACCCGGGTGCGCACGAAGGACCTGGTCGCCGCGGCGCCCTACCTCGCCCGGCTCACGCCCGAGCTGCTGTCGGTCGAGGCCTGGGGCGGTGCGACCTACGACGTCGCGCTGCGGTTCCTCGGCGAAGACCCGTGGGAGCGCCTCGACAAGCTGCGTGCCGCCCTGCCCAACGTGGCGATCCAGATGCTGTTGCGAGGACGCAACACGGTCGGCTACACCCCGTACCCGACCGCGGTGACACAGGCGTTCGTGGCGGAGGCGGCGGCGAGCGGCGTCGACATCTTCCGCATCTTCGACGCCCTGAACGACGTCGAGCAGATGCGTCCGGCGATCGAGGCGGTACGCAGCACGGGCACGGCCGTCGCGGAGGTCGCGCTGTGCTACACCGGCGACCTGCTCGACCCGGCGGAGGAGCTCTACACCCTCGACTACTACCTCGGCCTGGCGGATCAGATCGTCGCCGCGGGTGCCCACATCCTCGCGATCAAGGACATGGCGGGCCTGCTCCGACCGGCGGCCGCGGCGAAGCTCGTGACGGCGCTGCGCGATCGGTTCGACCTCCCCGTGCACCTGCACACCCACGACACCCCGGGCGGGCAGCTGGCGACGCTCCTCGCGGCCAGCGCGGCGGGCGTCGATGCGGTCGATGCGGCTTCCGCACCGCTGTCGGGAACCACGAGCCAGCCGTCGCTGTCGTCGCTGGTGGCCGCGCTCGCGCACACCGAGCGCGACAGCGGGCTGTCGCTCGCGGCGGTGTCCGACCTCGAGCCGTACTGGGAGGCCGTGCGGCGGCAGTATGCGCCGTTCGAGTCCGGGCTGCCGGGACCCACGGGGCGGGTCTACCACCACGAGATCCCGGGCGGTCAGCTGTCGAACCTGCGACAGCAGGCGAAGGCTCTGGGGCTGGCGGACGATTTCGAGCTCATCGAGGACATGTATGCCGCCGCCGACCGGATCCTCGGACGCGTGCCGAAGGTGACCCCCTCCTCGAAGGTCGTCGGAGATCTCGCTCTGCATCTCGCCGCGGTGAAGGCCGATCCCGCCGACTTCGAAGCGAACCCGGAGAAGTACGACGTGCCGGACTCCGTCGTCGGCTTCATGGCAGGCGAGCTCGGTGACCTGCCGGGCGGGTGGCCCGAGCCGTTCCGTTCCAAGGTGCTCGCCGGGCGATCGGTGCGTGCGGGGCTGACGGCCCTCACCGCCGAGGACGAGGCGGATCTCGCCGGATCGAGCGAGCAGCGCCGTTCGCGACTGAACACGCTGCTGTTCCCGGCGCCGACCGCCGAATTCCGTGAGCGCCGCGAGCTGTTCGGCGATCTGTCCGTGCTCGACACGAGCGACTACCTGTACGGGCTCGTTCCCGGGCAGGAGCACCTGATCGAGATCGACCGCGGTGTGCAGTTGTACGTCGGGCTCGAGGCGATCGGCGACGCCGACGACAGAGGCATGCGCACCGTGATGACGACGCTGAACGGTCAGCTCCGTCCGGTGTTCGTCCGCGACCGCTCCGTGGCGGTCGACGCGCACGAGGTGGAGAAGGCCGACACGTCCGTCCCCGGTCAGGTCGCGGCGCCGTTCTCCGGAGTGGTCACGCTCAAGGTCGAGGTCGGTGCGGCCGTCAGGGCCGGGGAACCGGTGGCATCGATCGAGGCGATGAAGATGGAGGCGGCCATCACCGCCCCCGTCGACGGCGTGATCGAGCGGCTTGCCATCGCCGAGACCCAGCAGGTCGACGCGGGTGATCTTTTGGTCGTCATCCGTCCGTCGCACTAATCTTGTGCGGGCGAGGCCGCGCACTGCGTTGCGCACCCGAGGCCCCGCACAGGCTTGGAGTGACACGTGACCACGAAGAAGACAGGCGACCCCGACGAGAATCCGCTGGGGGTGCTGGACGACACCGGGTCGATCGACACGGCGGGCATGGGCATCCTCGGCGGGACCGCCCAGGTGCGGGTGACGCTGCCGATCGAGGAGGACGACGACCTCGTCGATGACGGTGTCGTGGACGGCGAGGTGGTGGGCGACCTCATCATCGACGACGTCGCGGTCGAGGGCGCCCCTGTCCCGATCGCCGCTGCGGCGATCACGATCAGCTCGACGCCCGTGACTCCGCCGGTGGAAGAGGCGACGACGGCATCGCCGGTGTCGTCCGATACGCCGCCGCCCGCCCCGGCGCCGGAGAAGCCGATCGTGAAGGCCGCGATCGACGAGGGGGCTCAGCGACCCGCCGGGTCCGAGACCGATGCGGTGCGGGAGGCGATCGTGCTTGACGACTCGTCTGCGGGCGACGAGCCCGGCTCGGACGACGTCTCCTCCCCGCACGCCGAGGAGGAGGCGGCCGCCGCCCGCTTCCTCGCGAAGGCTGGTGCGGATGCGGGGGCTGCTGCCTCTTCATCCTCCGTCTCGCCAGGTCCATCGCCCCGGAAGGAGCCACGGATGTCCACGTCCGACAGCCGATCCGTCACCCCGTCGCCGGTGCAGCCCGCACCCGCCGCCGAGGTCACCCTCGCCTCGAAGCGCCTCGGGGAGCTCAGCGAGTCCGCGCGTGAGTCCGCCGATCTGCTGACGGCCGACCGTCTGCTCGACCCGCACCACGTCACCAAGCCCGAGCCGGAGGGCGGCTGGAGCCACTTCCTCTATACGGTGTCCGGTCGACGGATCAACATCGGTGACAGCCGACGGGCCCGCGAACGCAAGGCGCTCACGGCGCGCATCGGCGCGCCGCTGACGGGCGGTGCGCGCTTCATCCCCGTGCTGTCCCGCAAGGGAGGCGTGGGCAAGACCACCATCACCGCGCTTCTCGGTATGGCTCTCGCCGATGCCCGTGAGGACCGCGTGATCGCCGTGGACGCGAACCCGGATCGCGGCACCCTCGCCGACCGGGTCGTCCGTCCGCAGCACGGCAAGTCCGTGCGCGATCTCGTCCGTATCCGTGACGAGGTGCGCGGCTACCACGACATCTCCGCGATCGTGGCTCGTGACGCGACCAGGCTCGACGTGCTCGCGTCCGACGCCGACCCGCACGTGGCCGAGGCCTTCAGCGACACCGACTACCGCGATGTCGCCGCGGTCGCCGCGCACTACTACTCGCTCGTCCTCACCGACACCGGCACCGGCATCGTGCACTCGGTGATGTCGGCCACGCTCGATCTCGCCGATCAGCTCGTGATCGTGTCGGGTCTCAGCGTCGACGAGGCACGCCTCGCGTCCGAGACGCTCACGTGGCTGGAGACCAACGGCTACACCGAGCAGGCGCGCAACGCGATCGTGGTGCTCAACCAGTCCACGCCGGGCAGTCCGCTCGTGCGTCTCAACGAGCTGCAGGCCCACTTCGCCACCCGGGTGCGCAGCGTGGTGCGGGTCCCGTACGACCCGCAGATCGCGGGCGGAGGGAGCATCGTGTTCGCGAACCTGCAGCCGGAGACCCGTACGGCCGCGCGGGAGCTCGCCGCCCTGCTCGTCGAGGGCCTGCGGGCGAAGGCCGCCTGATGGCCGTCCGCGAGATCCGCATCTTCGGCGACCCGGTCCTGCGAACGGTGTGCGCTCCGATCGATGAGATCGACGACGGCGTCCGCGCCCTGGTGGCCGACCTCGTCGACACGGTCGCGCTCCCCGGACGGGCCGGTGTGGCCGCGAACCAGATCGGCGTCGCCGTCCGGGCGTTCAGCTACAACATCGACGGCGACATCGGCTACGTCCTCAATCCCGTGCTGACCGAGGTCCGCGGGCAACCCCAGCCCACGGGCGAGGGGTGCCTGTCCGTGCCGGGCTTGTGGCACGACGCGCAGCGCTATCCGTGGGCCAGGGTCGAGGGCATCGATCTCGACGGGCAGCCTGTGGTGCTCGAGGGGGAAGGGCTGTTGGCCCAGGCGCTCCAGCACGAGACGGACCACCTCGACGGCAAGCTCTTCCTCACCCGGCTCGACCCGGAGACGCGCAAGGTCGCGATGCGGCAGGTGCGTGAGAGCTCCTGGTTCTAGCCGCATGAAGAAGGGCCCCGCCGCGGCGGGGCTCTTCTGTGACTGAGGTGCCGCTCAGCCGCCGATGGCGACGTTGGTGGTGGCGACCGGCTCGTCGTAGATCGCGGAGATCTCGTCGGCGAAGTCGTTCATGATGACGTTGCGCTTGATGGAGAGCTTCGGGGTGAGGTGGCCGGAAGCCTCCGTCCACTCCGAGTCGAGGATCGTGAACTTGCGGATCGACTCGGCCCGCGAGACCCGCTGGTTGGCCGCGTCCACCGCGCGCTGCACCTCGGCGCGCACCGCCGGGTTGGTGGAGGCGTCGGCGAGCGACATCTTCTCGTCCAGTCCGTTGTTGGCGAGCCAGGTGGGCAGCATCTCGGGGTCGAGGGTCACGAGCGCGGAGATGAACGGGCGCTGATCGCCGACGACGACCACCTGGCCGACGATCGGGTTCGCGCGGATGGGATCCTCGAGTGCGGCGGGTGCGACGTTCTTGCCGCCGGCGGTGACGATGATCTCCTTCTTCCGGCCGGTGATGGTGAGGAAGCCCTCGGAGTCGAAGCTGCCGATGTCGCCGGTGTGGAACCAGCCGCCCTCGCTGAAGGCTTCGGCGGTGGCCTCGGGGTTGTTCCAGTACTCCTTGAAGACGTTGATGCCGCGGACCTCGATCTCGCCGTCGTCCGCGAGCCGGATGCCAACGCCGGGAAGGGCGGGGCCGACGGTGCCGATCTTGGACTTGTCCGCGAGGTTCACGGTGGCCGGTGCCGTGGTCTCGGTGAGGCCGTAGCCCTCGAGGATGACGACGCCGAGGCTGTGGAAGAAGTGGCCGAGGCGGGCGCCGAGGGGAGCCGAGCCCGACACCGCGTAGACCACGTTGCCGCCCATGGCCTCGCGCAGCTTGCTGTAGACCAGCTTGTTGAAGAGCGCGAACTTGAGCTTCATGCCGAACGGGATCTTCTTGCCCTCTTCGAGGAGGCGCGAGTGCTCGATCGCGACGTCGGCGGCTGCGCGGAAGATCTTGCCCTTGCCGCCTGCTTCGGCCTTCTGCTCCGCCGAGTTGTAGACCTTCTCGAACACGCGCGGGACGGCGAGGAGGAACGTGGGCTTGAACGAGCCGAGTGCCGGCAGCAGCTGGCGCGTGTCCGGCTGATGACCCGTGCGCACGCCGGCGTGGATGTTGAGGATCGAGATGAAGCGTGCGAACACGTGCGCGGTGGTGATGAACAGCAGCGTGGAGGAGCCGGGCGTCTGCACGACCTCGTCGAGAGCCTTCGCGGCGTTGCGGGACAGCTCGACGAAGTTGCTGTGCGTGAGCACACACCCCTTGGGGCGCCCGGTCGAGCCGGAGGTGTAGATGAGGGTGGCGATGTCCGAGGCGACGGCGAGGTTGCGGCGGCGGTCGATCTCCTCGTCGGAGACGGACGCTCCCTGCGCGGTGAGGGTGTCGATCGCGCCGAGGTGCAGCTGCCAGACCTCGCGCAGCAGGGGGAGGTCGCTGCGCACCTCGTCGACGCGTGCGAAGTGCTCGGGAGACTCGACGATGAGCGCGATCGCACCGGAGTCCTCCAGGATCCACTGGATCTGGGAGGGGGAGCTGGTCTCGTAGATGGGGACCATCACCGCGCCCGCGTAGAACAGGGCGAAGTCGACCAGCGTCCACTCGTAGGTCGTCCTGGCGAGGAAGCCGACCTTCTCGCCGGGCTGGATGCCGGCGGCCGCGAAGCCCTTCGCCAGGGCGATGACCGCGGTCTGGAAGTCGGCGGCCGAGATGTCGCGCCACCCGTCGCCCTGGGGGACGGAGAAGAGGGGGCGGTCGGGCGTGGCGCGCACGCGCTCCGCGAGAAGGTCGGCGACGTTCGCGTCGGGATCGGCGGGGACGATCGCGGGGACTTCAAACTGGACCACGGCAGCTCCTTCGGTACCGGTCGGGCACGGGCGTTGGTCCGAGTCTAGGGCATGGCACCCGGTCGCGCTCAGGGTGAAACTGAGTCGCGCACGGCCTGTGCGAGCGGGGCTGGGGCGGACACCGGAGCGGCGCTAGACTTCACCTCGATGTTCTACTGGCTGATGAAGTACGTCGTGATCGGCCCCGTGGTCAAGGCGGTGTTCCGCCCCTGGATCGTGGGCCGGAAGAACGTGCCCGCGAGCGGTGCGGCGATCCTCGCCAGCAATCACCTCTCGTTCGCCGACTCCATCTTCCTTCCCCTCGTGATCGATCGGCCGATGTCGTTCCTCGCCAAGAGCGACTACTTCACCGGTCGCGGCCTCAAGGGCTGGTCGACGAAGTTCTTCATGAAGGCGACAGGACAGCTGCCCATCGACCGCTCGGGCGGCAAGGCCTCGGAGGCTTCGCTCAACACGGGACTGCAGGTGCTCGGCGGCGGCGAGCTGCTCGGCATCTATCCGGAGGGGACGCGCAGCCCCGACGGCAAGCTCTACCGCGGACGCACCGGCATCGCGCGGATGGCGCTCGAGGCGAAGGTCCCCGTGGTCCCCGTGATCATGGTCGACACCGACACCGCGATGCCGATCGGTCGACGCATTCCCCGCATCATGCGGGTCGGGATCGTGATCGGCGAGCCCCTCGACTTCTCTCGCTACGCGGGCATGGAGAACGACCGCTACATCCTGCGCTCCGTCACCGACGAGATCATGGTGGAGCTGCAGCGACTGGGTCAGCAGGAGTACGAAGACGTCTACGCTTCGACCGTAAAGGACCGCCTGCCCACCCGCGTCACATAGCCTCCGCAGCGCATCTCGGCACCGTCGCCGACCAGTAGGCTTGACGCATGCTCCCGCACCACATCGATGCCCTTGATGCCTGGCGCTCGCTTCCCATCAAGCAGCAGCCGCAGTGGCCGGACGCCGACCGCGTCGCCGACGTCTCCCGGCAGATTGCCGCTCTCCCGCCGCTGGTCTTCGCGGGCGAGGTCGACAATCTTCGCGACCGCCTCGCGCGTGCCGCCTCCGGCCAGGCTTTCCTGCTCCAGGGCGGCGACTGCGCCGAGACCTTCGCGGGCGCGACCGCGGAGCAGATCCGCAACCGCATCAAGACGGTGCTGCAGATGGCGGTGGTGCTCACCTACGGGGCGTCGATGCCGATCGTGAAGATGGGGCGCATGGCCGGGCAGTTCGCCAAGCCGCGCTCGAGCGACACCGAGACCCGTGGCGAGGTCACTCTGCCGGCGTACCGTGGCGACATCGTCAACGGCTACGACTTCACGGAGGGCTCGCGCCAGGCCGACCCCGGTCGTCTGCTGCAGGGCTACCACACGGCCGCGTCGACGCTGAACCTGATCCGCGCGTTCACGCAGGGTGGTTTCGCCGATCTGCGCGAGGTGCACTCGTGGAACAAGGGGTTCGCGCAGAACCCGGCCAACCAGCGCTACGAGCGCATGGCCGCCGAGATCGACCGGGCCATCAAGTTCATGGAGGCTGCGGGCGCCGACTTCGACGAGCTGAAGCGCGTCGAGTTCTTCACCGGCCACGAGGGCCTCCTGATGGATTACGAGCGGCCGATGACGCGCATCGACTCGCGCACGGACACCCCGTACAACACGTCCGCCCACTTCCTGTGGATCGGGGAGCGCACGCGCGAGCTCGACGGCGCGCACGTCGACTACTTCTCGAAGATCCGCAACCCGATCGGCGTCAAGCTCGGCCCGACGACGACGCCGGAGACGGCTCTCGCGCTGATCGACAAGCTCGACCCCGAGCGCGAGCCCGGACGACTGACCTTCATCACGCGCATGGGTGCCGGCAAGATCCGCGATGCGCTGCCTCCGCTGCTCGAGGCGGTCCGCGAGTCCGGCGCGCAGCCGCTGTGGGTCACCGACCCCATGCACGGCAACGGCATCACGACGCCCACGGGATACAAGACGCGGCGCTTCGATGACGTGGTCGACGAGGTGCGTGGGTTCTTCGAGGCGCACCGCTCCGTGGGCACGTTCCCGGGCGGCATCCACGTCGAGCTCACGGGCGACGACGTGACCGAGTGCCTCGGCGGCTCGGAGCAGATCGACGAGGCCGCCCTCGCGACGCGTTACGAGAGCCTGTGCGACCCGCGCCTGAACCACATGCAGTCCCTGGAGCTGGCGTTCCTCGTGGCCGAGGAGCTCGAGAAGCGCTGACGCCGCGGACACTGCATGACGAAGGGGCCGGAACATCGTTCCGGCCCCTTCGTCATGCGCCGACTCAGCCGGCGAAGCCCATCGTGAGCGTGATCGTCGCGCCCTTCCGCTGCGGGTCCGTCGGACTGTACGACTCGACGCGCGTGTTCTGATTGGCCAGCAGATCCCACACCGAGTCCGGGAGACCGGTGCCGCTCGTGTACACCCACTTGAAGCCGGCGTCACGCAGTGCCTTCGTCGCCTCGTCGCGGGAGAGCCCGGACACGTCGGGGACGTCGAAGAGCGGCGGACCCTGGGAGACGATGAGCTGCACGGTCTCGCCCGGACGCCAGGACCCCTCCTCGCCGCGCTCGGCGATACCGATGACGCGGTCCTTCCCGATCGTGTCGCTGGGCTGGTACTGGCTCTCGGCGTTGACCTTGAGGCCCTTGCTGGTGAGGGCGTCGGTCGCCTGGCTCACGGTCATGTCGCTCACATCCGGCACGGGGCCGCGCGAGATCTGGATGGTGGCGGTGTCCTTCTCGAAGACCGTGCAGCCCTCGTCGCAGCCGTAGGCGTCGCCACCCGCGCGGGGGGTGATGCGCACGTTGATGACCGAGCCGTCGGCGACGTCGGTGAAGTACTCCTCGTCGTCGGTGATCTCCAGGTTCGCCCCCTCCAGGGCCGCGCGCACCTCGTCGGCAGGCACCCCGGCCACGGCGGCGATGTCGTGCGACGCGGGTCCGGCGGAGACGACGACCGCGACCGTCGCCCCCTTGTCGAGGCGTGAGCCCTCGCCCGGATCGGTCTCGATCACGGTGCCCTTGTCGACATCGACCGAGAACTCATCGCGCTGCGTCGGCACGAATCCGGCATCGGTGAGCTCGGCGGCGGCCTGGTCGTACGTCTGACCCGCGACGGCGGGTACGGCGATGAGCGAGCCGGGGCCGGAGCCGAACCACCAGCCGACGCCGCCGGCGAGCACGGCCAGCAGCAGCACGAGGGACAGGAGGAAGGCTCCGCGGGCGCGGCGCTTGGACGCACGGCGCCGCAGGATCGTGGCGTTGTCGACCGTGCCGGCGGTGGGCGCGACAGCGTCGGGGATCACCATCGTGCCCGGCATCACCTTGGTCAGGTCGCCCGAGTCGGCGGCGCTCTGCGGGGGAACGGTCGCCCTGGTCACCGCGGGGGAGATGCCGAGCTCGCGCTCGATGTCGCGAAGGCGCTCGAGCATCTGCTGCGCATCGTCCGGTCGCTCGTCCGGTGACTTCTCGGTCGCCCACAGCACGAGCTCGTCCAGCTGCTCGGGAACGGCGGGATTGCGCACGCTGGGGCGCGGCACCGACTCCGTGGCGTGCTGGAACGCGATCTGCATCGGCTGCTCGCCCTTGTAGGGCTGCTCGCCCACGAGCATCTCGTACAGCATGATGCCGAGCGCATAGATGTCGCTGCGTGCGTCGGCCGTTCCGCGGGTGACGAGCTCCGGCGCGAGGTAGGCGATGGTGCCGAGGAGCTGCTGTCCGGTCGCGGTGTTCGCGGTCGTCGCGCGGGCCAGTCCGAAGTCGCCGATCTTGATGCGGCCGTCCTCGGCGAGCAGCACGTTCTCGGGCTTCACGTCGCGGTGCACGATCCCGGCACGGTGCGCCGCGGAGAGCCCGGCGAGCACGGCGTCCATGATCGTGATGGTCTGCGCGACCGTGAGGCGTTTCTGCTCCCGGAGGAGTTCGCGCAGGGTGATGCCGGGCAGGTACTCCATCACCAGGTAGGCGAGCTCGCCGTCCTGGCCCTGGTCGAAGACGTTCACGACGTGCGGATCGGCCAGTCGTGCCGCGGCGCGCGCCTCCTGGATGAAGCGGCTCTGGAACGCGGAGTCGTCGCTGAGGTGCGCGTGCATGACCTTGAGGGCGATGCGGCGTTCGAGGCGGAGGTCCGTGGCGACGTATACCGTGGCCATCCCGCCGCGCGCGATTCGAGCTCGGACTCGGTACCGACCGTCGACGAGCCGCCCGATGAGGGGGTCGGCCTGCTGATTGGTCGTCACGTCAGAATTCTAGGGAGGATTGCCTGAAAGCCCCGGGAGCGCCTCACCCCTGGACCCCGTATTCCCCGGACATCTCAGCCGTACAGCGCGAGCCAGGCGTAGGCCTGAGTCTCCCACTGCCCGTACTTGTCGGGGTAGGCGGAGATCTGCACGGCCTGCGCTGCCGCGGTGAACGACAGGCTCTCCCACCCGGGGATGTCGAGCAGGCCTCGGGTGACCGTGCCGTTCGGATCGCTCGGGCCGCCATAGAACACGCGGGTGCTGCGGTCGGCGTCCATGATCTGCTCCGGCGTGCCCCACCCGGTGCTCGGGCGCTGCTGGAAGATGCCGAGCGAATCCCGATCGCCCCAGTCCAGGTTGCGCAGCCCGGACTCGACCATGCCGGTCGCGAGCGCCGTCGCGATGGCGCGATCGGACACGCCGAGCTCGCGACCGATGCGGATGATGAGGGCGGCGGTGCCGGCCTGCTCCGCGGTGAGAGCGGCGCTGAGCTGACCTCCCGGTGCGGGAGCGGCCGCCGGGGCTGTGGCCGGCGCAGGAGCGGCGGCCGCCTGCACGGCGATCTTCTGCCCGGGGTAGATGATCGACGACGGCCCGAGACCGTTCAGTGCGAAGAGAGCCTGCGTCGTGGTGCCGTAGGACTGGGCGATCCCGTACAGCGTGTCACCGGCAGCGACCGTGTGCGTCGTCGCCGCGGGAGCGGGCGCCGAAGCCGGAGCCGGAGCGGGAGCGGGTGCCGCGGCGGGCGCAGCCGCGGGCGCGCCGATGGCGAGGCTCTGCCCCGGGTAGATGATCGAGGCGCGGGTGAGCCCGTTCGCGGACAGGACCGCATCGACGCTCGTGCCGTAGCGCTGCGCGATGGCGTAGACCGTGTCTCCCGCGACGACGGCGTGCACGGTGGTGGCGGCCGGTGCGGGCGCCGGTGCCGGAGCAGGCGCCGGAGCGGCGGCAGGATGGAGCACGAGCGTCTGCCCCGGGTAGATCACGGAGCGCCAGGACAGGCTGTTCCAGGTCAGGACATCGACCGTGCGCAGCCCGAAGCGACCGGCGATCGCCGCCACGGTGTCGCCCGGCTGGACGACATAGGTCGCCGGCGCCACCTGGGCGGGCACGCCGCGCGGGGGAGCGGTGCGCTGCCGTTCGAGCGGCGCGACCGAGGCGTCGGTCACGGCGACGGCCGGCGCGGCTGTCAGCGTTGCGGCGAGAGCGCCGGCGATCGCGGCGGGCAGCCCCAGCTGCAGGGTTCGAGCGCGGCGAGCAGCGGTCTGAAGGTTCACGACGGGCCCCCTTTTCGAGCACTTCACGCTGACACGGATGTATAGAGATGTCAACAGAAGTGACACATGTGAACAGTGTGACGCGAGTGCTGAAATGCGTCAGGGACGCCGAGGTGAGATAGTGGGCATCGTGTCTGAGAACGTTGCCGCCTCACCCGAAGCCGCCCCCGTCGAGTGGTTGACGCTGCCCGACCTCGTCGAGGTCCTCGGTGAGCCGCTGGGACGCGTGCGCCGACTGATCGACGACCATCACCTGGTCGGATCGCGTCGTACCGGTGTCTTCGCCGTGCCGTCCGTGTTCATCGTCGACGGGCACCCGCTGAGTTCGCTGCGCGGCACGGTCATCGTGCTGCAGGATGCGGGCTTCAGCGATGACGAGCTCATCGACTGGCTTCTGGCGGAGGAGGAGAGCCTCGGCCGTTCGCCCATCGCGTCGCTGCTCGCCGGCCACAAGAGCGAGGTCCGCCGACTCGCGCGCACCCTGGCCTGAGCGGGCTTCAGGCAGAGCGCACTGTCGCGGCTCGCCCGAGGTCGCGGAGCTCGCCCACGGCGGCGTTGTCGAGCGGCGCTCCGGTCAGCGCCCTGTCCGCCTCGCGGGCGTAGGCGGAGATCATGTCCTCCACCCGTGCGAGCGCGCCGGAGTCCGCGATGGTCGACTGCAGAGCGGCCACCTGCTGCGCACTCAGGGCCGGGTCGCCGAGCAGCTCATCGAGGATGGTGCGTGCGGGCGCGTCGAGCGCCTCGCGGGTCAGCGCGACCAGAACCGTCCGCTTGCCCTCTCGCAGATCGTCGCCGGTGGGCTTGCCCGTCACGGTGCTGTCGCCGAAGACGCCCAGCACGTCGTCTCGGAGTTGGAACGCCATCCCGACCGGGTGACCGAAGCGCCGCAGCGCTGCGAGCTGCTCGTGGTCTGCGCCGGCGAAGGCGGCACCGAGGACGAGCGGCTGCTCGATGCTGTACCTGGCCGACTTGAGCGAGGCGATGCGCAACGCGCGTTCCGCGTGCTCCTCCGCCGGGTTGACGCTCCAGGCGGACTCCTCTGCGATGTCCAGGAACTGGCCCGTGGTCACATCGCGTCGCATGCGGGCGTACTCCGCGCGCACGGCGCTCGCGTGCGGATGGCCGTCGAGGGCGGCTTCGAGCAGGTCGTCGCTCCACGCCACCAGGAGGTCGCCGAGCAGAACGGCCGCCGCGCGACCGAAAGCCTCCGCGTCTCCGCTCCAGCGGGCGCCGCGGTGCGACGCCTCGAGGGCGCGATGGGCCGCGGGGCGACCGCGCCTGGTGTCGGAATTGTCGATCAGGTCGTCGTGCACGAGGGCGGCGGATTGGAAGATCTCGAGGGCCGCGCACAGATCCCACAGGCGGTCGTCCTCGGTGGCCGTGCGCTCGTGGAAACGGGCGACGGCACGCCACCCGGCATGACAGAAGCGCGCGCGCAGTCGCTTGCCGCCCGCTAGCGTGCTCGCCGCCATGTCGAGGAACGCGCCCGCATCCGGCCCGTAGGTCGATGACTCCTCCCGCATGCGTGCGAGGAAGCCGTCCAGTCGGGCGGCGACGGCGTCGGGGACGGGAGAGGCTGACGGCACGACTCCCAGCATACGTAAAGGAAGGGAGGGGCCTGACGCTGGCCCCGGACGCCCGTCGAGCGTAGACTGGAGTGCACCATACCCGAGGGGGACGAGATGCCACTCTCCGAACAGGAGCAACGTCTGCTCGACGAGATGGAACGCCATCTCCTTCACAATGACGCCGATGTGGTGAGCGCGCCGTCCGGTGACCGCGCACTCAGCTATCGCAACCTCGTCTACGGGGCGCTCCTGCTGCTCGCGGGCGTCGGCGGTCTCGTCGTCGGTGTCATCCTCGGCGATGTCTGGGGTGTGGTGGTCGGGGTCATCGGATTCGCGGCCATGCTTGCCGGCGTCATGCTCGCGGTCACCCCCGTGCGTCGCTCGGCGCCGGCCGAGCCGCGTCAGCGTTCGACCGCGAAGCGACAGGACTCCTCCTCCTTCATGGATCGCATGAACGATCGCTGGGATCGCCGCCAAGACGGACGGTGACCCGCCCCACCTTCTCTGAGAAGCCCGGATGCTCTGCATCCGGGCTTTTTCCGTGTGTGGACTCTTTCCTCCACTGGGCCTCCACGGCCCTCCACTGACGCTCCACCCCGCTCCATCGCGTAATCACGCGGTTCTCTGGCGCGCCCGGAGCCCTTCGGGCAGAATCTACGGGCATTCGTCATAGGAAAGTGGAGCAAAGTGGAGTAAAGTGGGGCGCACCTCGAGTTGGCCGGACGGAGAGGGGGTGAAGGCCGATGCTGCTGGGCACGCACTCACCGAAGCTGGACGACAAGGGACGGGTCATCCTTCCCGCGAAGTTCCGCGAGGACCTGGGCGGCGGCATCGTCGTCACCCGCGGTCAGGAGCGCTGCCTCTACGTCTTCAGCACGGCCGAGTTCGAGGCGATGCACGAGCGGATCCGTCAGGCGCCGCTCGCGAACAAGCAGGCACGAGACTTCATGCGCCTGTTCCTCTCCGGAGCAAGCGCGGAGATGCCCGACAGCCAGAACCGCATCACCATCCCCGCCCACCTGCGTCAGTACGCCGGTCTTCAGAAGGAGCTCATCGTGACCGGAGTCGGTGCTCACGCCGAGATCTGGGACGCCGAGAGCTGGAACGCCTACCTCGCCGCTGGTGAGGAGTCCTACGCCGAACTGGAGCAGGAGGTGATTCCGGGACTGTTCTGACCACGGCTGTGATGCCCCGCCGCTCCCGCCCCGACACACTTCCCCGGTGCCGGGTCGCGAAGCGGAGGGGAATCAGAGCCGAAGGTCGGACCCGAGAGAGATCATGAGCCTCCGCGACATCCACACCCCCGTCCTGCTCGACCGCTGCGTCGAGCTGCTCGCGCCCGCCCTGCAGGAGGACGGCGCCGTCCTGGTCGACGCGACCCTCGGAATGGGCGGCCACTCCGAGGCGCTGCTGGAGCGGTTCCCCGGCATCCGTCTGATCGGGCTCGACCGCGACACCGACGCGCTGCGGATCGCGGGGGAGCGGCTCGCCCGGTTCCGCGATCGCCTCACCCTGGTGCACGCCGTCTACGACGAGATCGGCCTGCACGCTCAGGGCGCCGCGGGCATCCTGTTCGACCTCGGGGTCTCCTCGCTGCAACTCGACGAGGCCGAGCGCGGTTTCGCGTACGCCAAGGATGCTCCGCTGGACATGCGGATGGACCAGACGAAGGGCGTCACCGCCGCCGACGTCATCGCCACCTACAGCGAGGGCAACCTGCGGCGCATCTTCGAGCGCTACGGCGAGGAGAAGCTCGCGGGCCGCTACGCCCGATTCATCATCGAGGCACGGCAGAAGCAGCCGATCCTGCGGTCGGGCGAACTCGTCGACATCCTCGTCGCCGCCACGCCCGCGGCCGCCCAGCGCGCTGGACACCCCGCCAAGCGGGTGTTCCAGGCGCTGCGCATCGAGGTCAACGCGGAGCTGAACGTGCTCGCCGACGCGATCCCGGCCGCGATGGACGCCCTCGCCGTCGGCGGGCGCATCGTCGTGATGTCGTACCAGTCGCTGGAAGACCGCCTGGTCAAGCAGGCGTTCGCGGCCGCGTCGGCGTCCACGGCCCCGGCGGGGCTGCCCGTCGAGCTCCCGGAGCACGCCCCCCGCTTCCGCATCCTGACCAAGGGCGCGGAGCTCGCCGACGACGAAGAGCGCGCCCGCAACCCGCGGGCGATCCCGGTGCGCCTGCGCGCCGCTGAGAAGGTGCGGGAGAGCGCATGAGCATGAACGCAGTACGCACGGCGGCCCGTCCGCTGCCCTCCGAGGCGCCGCAGCGCGCACCGAAGCGGCGACTGCAGCCGGTTACCACCCCCGCGGTCCGCCGCAAGCCGAAGCTGGCCTATGCGCTCGTGGCCCTGGCCGGCGCCCTCGCCATCGGCGCGGCGCAGGTCGGATTGTCCCTCGCGATCACGCAGGACTCGTTCACCCTCGCGGGCCTGTCGTCCCAGCAGCGGGAGCTGGATCTGCACACGCACGCCCTGCAGGAGGAGCTCACCGGTCTGAGCTCGCCGCAGGTGCTCGCCAGCAGCGCGGCCGCCCTCGGGATGGTCGTCGCCGGTTCCCCCTCGTACCTCCGGCTCAGCGACGGCGCGGTCTTCGGCACGGGGTCGGGAGCCGACTGGACCTCGACCGTCGACCCGAACGGCGCGGCGGCCGTCGGGAACGTGCTGATCACCGAGAACGCACCGCCCGCGGAGCAGACCGCGCAGGGCGAGGACGGCGTCGCGCCGCCCGCGCAGGATCTTCCGCCGGCCATCACCGACGGCCTGCCCAGCCCCACCACCCACTGATCGCAACGACCACGGAGAGATCCCATGACGACACGAGCCACGCGCGGACCGCGGCGACGCACTGTCGTCGCTCTGGCGGTCATCCTCTCGGTCCTGGTGGCGTTCGTCGTCCGCCTCGTCGACATCCAGGTCGTGAGCGCCGATGAGCACGTCTCGCAGTCGCTCGAGCACATCGGGGCGGGTTCCGCCATCCCCGGCCAGCGCGGCTCGATCGTCGACTCCGGGGGCACCGTGCTCGCATCGAGCGTCATGGTCTACGACGCCCAGCTGAGCCCGCAGGTGATCATGCTCGTCGAGGAGAAGAACCCGAAGCTGCCGTGGGCCGAGGCCTCGGACAAGATCGCCGCGATCACCGGTCAGACCGGCGAGGAGGTGCGGGCGCTGGTCTCCAACGCCCTCGCCGAGAACCCGAACAGCCAGTACGCGCCGCTCAAGAAGGGCCTGAACACCGAGCAGTACATCGCTCTGCGCGACCTCGGCATCGGCTCCTACCTGTCGCTCAAGCCGCGGGAGACGCGGGTCTACCCGAACGGTGCGGTCGCCGGGAACATCCTCGGCTTCCTCGACAACACGGGGGAGGCGAAGGCCGGCGTCGAGCAGCTCGAGGAGACGTGCCTCGCGCCGGTCGACGGTGAGGAGACGTACCGCAAGGGCAAGGACGGCGTCGTCATCCCGGGCAGCGAGAAGGTCGTCGACGCCGTGGACGGCGGCACCGTGCAGCTCACGATCAACAGCGACCTGCAGTGGTACCTCCAGCAGATGATCGGCGAGGAGGCGCAGAAGCAGGGCGCGAAGGGCGGCACCGTGACGGTCGTCGAGGTGGCGACGGGCAAGATCCGCGCTGCGGCCGAGTGGCCGGCGATGGACCCCAACGACCTCGACTCCTCCACGCCCGAGACGCGCTACAGCCAGATCTTCCACCGAGACTTCGAGCCGGGATCCACGTTCAAGGCGATCACCGCCGCGGCCGCGATCGAGGGCGCGGGTCTCACGCCCCTGAGCACGGTGACCGCCTCGTCGCGCGAGACGTTCCCGAACGGTGCCGTCATCAACGACGCCTTCTCGCACCCGGCCTACAACTACACGCTCGCGGGCGGCCTGATCGACTCGTCGAACGTCGCACTGTCCAAGTTCGGCACCATGGTGTCGCCCGAAGTGCGCTACGACTACCTGCAGCGGTTCGGCGTCGGCCAGAAGACGCTCGACTTCCCGTCCGAGGTGTCCGGCCTGCTGCACCCCGTCTCCGACTGGGACAGCCAGTCGCTGTACACGACCACGTTCGGCCAGTACTTCACGGTCACCGCGCCGCAGCTCGCCGGCGCATACCAGGCGATCGCGAACGGCGGCGAGAAGATCGACCTGTCGCTGGTCGAGTCCTGCACCGGTGCGGACGGCACGGTCTCCGAGGTGAAGAAGCCCGAGCACGAGCAGATCGTCGCACCGCAGACCGCGGCCGACCTCACCCGCATGCTCGAGAACGTCGCGGTCCAGGGCGGCAACGCCGATCGCATCCAGGTTCCCGGCTACCGCGTGACGAGCAAGACGGGTACCGCACAGGTCTCCGACGGCAACGGCGGATACAAGGCCGGCGTGTACTACACGAGCATGGTGGGCTTCGCTCCGGTCGACGATCCGCAGTACGTCGTCGTGGTCACTCTCGACGAGCCGACTAAGGTTGTATCGTCCGCGGCCACCGCATCCGCCTTCCAGAAGGCGATGACGCAGGTGATGAAGACCTATCGCGTGATGCCGTCCTCTGTCCCGATGGACGCGCTCCTCCCCAAGTTCGGATAGTCGGCGAGAGCCGCGCATGGAGATGACATGATCGCCCTGACGCTCGCTGAGATCACCGCCGCTGTCGGCGGTGATCTGCGTGTGGCCGGAGAGCACACCCCCGAGACCGTCGTCGACGGCCTGGTCGACACCGACTCGCGCACCATGCGGCCGGGATCGATCTTCGTGGCGAAGCCCGGCGCGGAGACCGATGGACACCGTTTCGTCGGTGCGGCGGTCGAGGCCGGGGCCGTGCTCGCGATCGTGGAGCATCCGGTCGACGTGCCCGTCAGCCAGATCGTCGTCTCCAACGCCGTGGTCGCCCTCGGCGAGCTGGCGCGCGAGGTCGTGGGCCGCGTGCGCGCGGGTGGGGGGCTGCGTATCGTCGGCATCACCGGGTCCAACGGCAAGACCACGACCAAGAACTTCCTCGCACGCATCCTCGCCGACGAGGGGGAGACCGTCGCCCCGATCAACTCCTTCAACAACGAGGTCGGTGCCCCCGTCACGATGCTCCGCGTGACCCACGACACCCGGTACCTCGTGAGCGAGTTCGGGGCGGCCGGCCCAGGGAGCATCGCCCGCCTCGCCGGACTCGTCGAACCCGACCTCGTCGTCGTGCTCATGGTGGGGCTCGCGCACGCGGGCGGCTTCGGCGGCATCGAGGCCACGGCCAAGGCGAAGTCCGAGCTCGTGTCGGCGGCGCGGGTTCCGGGCACCGCCGTGCTCAACGCGGACGACCCCCGGGTGTGGGCGATGCGCGAGCTCGCCGAGCACCGCGGCCTCCGCGTCGTCGGCTTCGGTCAGTCCGACGCGGCCGAGGTTCGCGCCCACGACATCGTCGTGTCCGCCTCCGGGACGACCTGCACGATCGAGGTCGCGGGGGAGCGCCGCCCGCTGCGGCTCCGCGTGCTCGGCGCTCACCACGTGACCAACGCGCTGGCCGCCCTCACCGCGGCCGTGCAGCTCGGCGTGGCTCCGGCCGACGCGATCGCCCGCCTGGAGACCGTCGAGATCGCCGAGCGATGGCGCATGCAGCCGATGGGCAACGATCGCGTGCGCATCATCAACGACGCCTACAACGCGAGCCCCGACTCGATGGCCGCCGCTCTGCGCACGCTCGCGCAGATCACCGGCCCGGACGAGCGCACGGTCGCCGTCCTGGGGGCCATGAGCGAGCTGGGCGACAGCGCGGGCGAGGAGCACGACCGCATCGGCCTGCTCGCGGTGCGTCTCAACATCCGCCGCATCGTGGTGGTGGGCCCTGAGGCGCGCCGCCTCTACCTGGCCGCGGTCGGCGAAGGCTCCTGGGACAGCGAGGCCGTGCATCTGCCCGACCAGGATGCGGCGTTCGAGTACCTGCGCACCGAGCTGCGCGACGGCGACCGCGTGCTGGTGAAGTCATCCAACTCCGTGGGCCTGCGGCATCTCGGCGATCGTCTGGGAGAATTGTTCTCGTGAGGTCACTCATCATGGCGGCGGCGATCTCGCTCGCCTTCACCCTGTTCCTGACCCCCGTCTTCCTCCGGCTCTTCCGGAAGTGGGGCTGGGGGCAGGTCATCCGCACCCCCGAGTCCGTGCACAACCCCAGCCACGAGGCCAAGCGCGGGACCCCGACCATGGGCGGCGTGATCTTCATCCTCGGCTCCATCGTCGGCTACTTCACGGGCGTCCTGGTGAGCGGGGAGACGCCCGCGCTGTCGGCGATCCTGGTGATCTGGCTCATGGTGGGCTTCGGCGCGGTGGGCTTCATCGACGACTACATGAAGGTGCGCAGCCAGCGCAGCCTCGGCCTCTCCGGGTGGCGGAAGGTGATCGGCCAGCTCCTGGTCGTCATCCCGTTCGGCATCGTGGCGTTGAACTTCCCGAACCGCTGGGGTCAGACGCCCGCGAGCGCCTCGATCTCGCTGTTCCGCGACATCACCTGGCTCAACCTCTTCGCCTTCGGTGTGGTCCTCGGCTGGATCCTGTACCTGGCGTGGATCGCGATCATCGGCGTGGCCACGTCCAACAGCGTCAACCTCACCGACGGCCTCGACGGGCTCGCGGCCGGTGCCGGCGTGCTCGTCGTCGGCGCCTACAGCGTGATCGCGTTCTGGCAGTTCAAGCAGCCCTGCATCGGCGGCGACCCCGGCGCGCTCGGCGGATGCTACGAGGTGCGCGACCCCTTCAACCTGGCGATCATCTCGGCCTCGTTCGCCGCGAGCCTCATCGGCTTCCTGTGGTGGAACGCCCCGAAGGCGAAGGTGTTCATGGGCGACGTGGGCTCGATGGCGATCGGCGGCGTCGTGACCGCAATGGCGATCCTGACGCGCACCGAGCTGCTGCTCCTCGTGATCGCGGGCGTCTTCGTCCTCTCGTCCGGCTCGGTCATCCTGCAGCGGGCGTACTTCAAGGTCACGCGCGGCAAGCGGCTGTTCCTCATGAGCCCGTTCCACCACCACCTCGAGATGCGCGGCTGGTCGGAGGTCACGATCGTCGTGCGCATGTGGATCATCGCCGGCCTGCTCGCGGTCTCGGCGATCGGACTGTTCTACGTGGAGTGGCTGACCCGTGTCGGCTGAGCGTCTGGCCGGACTGACCAGCTGGAACGCGGACTGGTCGGGGCTGCGCGTCGCCGTGCTCGGACTGTCGATGACCGGCTTCTCGGTCGCGGACACCCTGGCGGAACTGGGCGCCGACGTGCTCGTGCTCAGCGAGTCGGCGGACGAGGAGTACGCGCGCCTGCTGCCCGTGATCGGCGCGACCCTCGAGCTGGGGTCGCTCGCCGAGGTGCCGGAGGCCCTGCGCGCGTTCGAGCCGGAGGTGGTGATCGCGTCGCCGGGCTTCTCGCCGTCGCACCCCGTGATCCGCTGGGCGCAGGACGCCGGCATCGCGCTCTGGGGGGACGTCGAGCTCGCGTGGCGGGTGCGGGACAAGGTGCTCCGCGCCGACGGGACTCCGGCCGACTGGGTGCTCATCACCGGCACCAACGGCAAGACCACGACCACGCAGCTCACCGCGACGCTGCTGGTCGAGGGCGGCCTGCGTGCGGCCCCATGCGGCAACATCGGGGTGCCCGTGCTCGACGCGGTGCGCGACCCGGCCGGCTTCGACGTGCTCGTGGTGGAGCTGTCGAGTCATCAGCTCTGGTACCTCGGGCTGTCGCAGCCGGAGGGGGAGCTGTTCCCGTACTCCGCCGTGTGTCTGAACCTCGCCGACGATCACCTCGTGTGGCACGGCAGCGCGGAGGCCTACCGCGACGCGAAGGCCCTGGTGTATCGCAACACGCGCGTGGCCTGCGTCTACAACAAGGCCGACGTGGCCACGCGCCGCATGGTCGAGGAGGCCGAGGTCGTCGACGGCGCCCGCGCGATCGGCTTCGACCTGGGCATCCCCGGCCCGAGCGACCTCGGCGTGGTGGAGGGGCTGCTCGTCGACCGGGCGTTCCTCGATGACCGCGCCCGCAGCGCCCTCGAGCTCACCACCGTCGCCGAGCTCGAGTCCGCTGGACTCTCGGCGCCGCACATCGTGCAGAACATCCTCGCCGCAAGCGCACTCGCCCGGTCGCTCGGCGTCGAGCCGGAGGCGATCCACTCGGCCCTGCAGGGCTTCCACCTCGACGCTCACCGCATCCAGGTGGTCGCGCGCCACGCCGGCATCACCTGGGTCGACGACTCCAAGGCGACGAACCCGCACGCGGCAGCCTCCTCGCTGCGGGCGTACCCCGGAGCGGTGTGGGTCGTTGGCGGTGATCTGAAGGGTGTGGACATCTCCGAGCTCGTGGCCGATGCCGGGGCGTCCGCCCGCGCGGCGGTCGTGATCGGTGTGGAGCGCGGCGATGTCGTGGCGGCATTCGGGCGACACGCGCCGGCGGTGCCGGTGTTCGAGGTCGACGCTGGCGACACTGGACAGGTCATGAACCGCGTGGTGGAGATCGCCGCGGGGATCGTCGAAGACGGGGGCACCGTGCTGTTGGCCCCGGCCGCGGCGTCCTTCGACCAGTTCTCCGGCTATGCGGAACGTGGCCGCCGCTTCGCCGAGGCGGTACGTGAGTGGATCGAGCGGGGGAGCGCCGATGACGCAGGTGGCTCGCCCTCCGCGCTCTGAGTCGGGCGGCCTCGCGGCCCGGGTGTCTCTGGGGCGCCGGTTCACGCCGGTGTCGACCGAGTTCCTCCTGATCGCGTCGACCGCGCTGCTCCTCACGATCTTCGGCCTGGTGATGGTGCTGTCGGCCACCAGCGCGACCGCCGTCGCGAACGACCAGAACCCGATGGACGGCGTGCTGCGCCAGGGCGTCTTCGCCCTGCTGGGCATCCCGCTGATGTTCCTCATCAGCCGTCTGCCGATCGCCTTCCTGAAGCGCATGGCCTGGCCCGCGCTGTTCGGGGCGGTCGCCCTGCAGCTGCTGGTGTTCACGCCTCTGGGCATCGCGGACGGCGGCAACCGGAACTGGATCCAGATCGCCGGGTTCCAGATGCAGCCGTCCGAGTTCCTCAAGCTCGCGCTGGCCCTGTGGATCGCCGCGGTGCTGCTGCGCAAGCAGACCATGCTGGGCACCTGGCACCACGTGTTCATCCCGGTCGTGCCGGTGGGCGCTCTCGCGATCGGGACCGTGCTGGCGGGCAAGGACCTGGGCACCGCGATGGTGATGGTCCTGATCCTGCTCGGCTGTCTGTTCTTCTCGGGCGTCAAACTCCGGCTCTTCATCATCCCGATGATCCTCGGCGTGGTCGCGGTGCTCGCGTACGCACTGTCCAGCGAGGATCGGATGCGGCGCATCACCGCGACGTGCGACGACATGGCGCTCTACTACACCGACTGCTATCAGTCGATCCACGGCATCTGGGGCATGGCCTCTGGCGGCATCTTCGGGCTCGGCCTGGGCAACTCGCAGGAGAAGTACGGCTGGCTGCCCGCCGCGGGCAACGACTTCATCTTCGCGATCGTCGGCGAGGAGCTCGGCCTGATCGGCTGCATCGTGGTGCTGGCGCTGTTCACGTTCTTCACGGTCGGCGCGTTCCACATCATCCGCAAGACGCCGGACCCCTTCATCCGGGTCGCCGCGGGCGGCATCACGGTGTGGATCGTGGGCCAGGCGGTGCTGAACATCGGTGTGGTGATCGGTGTCTTCCCCGTGATGGGCGTGCCGCTGCCGTTCATGTCGCAGGGCGGGACGGCGCTGTTCGCGGTGCTCGTGGCCTGCGGTGTGCTGCTCGCCTTCGCCCGGACGATCCCCGTCTCGGAGAAGCAGTCAGGTGCGCGGGGTAGGGTCGCTCGGTGACCTCGTATCTTCTCGCCGGCGGTGGCACCGCCGGCCATGTCAACCCGCTGCTCGCGGTCGCCGATGCGTTGCGCGAGCGTGACCCCGAGGCCACAGTCCTGGTGCTCGGGACGGCCGAAGGCCTGGAGTCGCGGCTGGTGCCGGAGCGCGGGTACGAGCTGCTGATCGTCGACAAGGTGCCGTTCCCGCGGCGTCCGAACGCGCAGGCAGCGGCGTTTCCCGGTCGCTTCCGTCGTGCGATCGCTCAGGTGCGTCAGCACATCCGCCGTCACCGCATCGACGTGGTGGTCGGCTTCGGCGGGTACGCCTCGGCTCCCGCGTACGTGGCGGCGCGCCGCGAACGGGTGCCGTTCGTGGTGCACGAGGCGAACGCCAAGCCGGGTCTCGCGAATGTGCTCGGCGCCCGGGCTGCCGCAGGGGTGGGCGTCGCGTTCGAGGGCACACCGCTTCGCCGTGGCGAGGTCGTCGGCATGCCGCTGCGACGTGAGGTGATCGCGCTCGACCGTGCCGCGACGCGTGCCGAGGCGGCGGAGCACTTCGGCCTCGACCCCGCACGACCCGTCCTGCTCGTGTTCGGCGGTTCCCTCGGAGCCCAGCGGCTGAACGACGCGATCGCCGATTCCTGGCGCGACATCCTCGACGCCGGGTGGCAGCTGCTGCACGTGACGGGGGAGCGCAGCGACCTCGAGGATCCCCGCGTGCCTGGCTATACGATGCGCCGCTACGTGGACCGCATGGACCTCGCGTTCGCGCTGGCCGATCTGATCGTGTCGCGGTCGGGTTCGGCCACCGTGAGCGAGGTCAGTGCTCTGGGCATCCCCGCGCTCTACGTCCCGTACTCGGTGGGCAACGGCGAGCAGCGGCTCAACGCCGGCTCGGCGGTGGCAGCGGGAGCAGCCGAGCTGCTCAACGACGCCACCTTCGACGGCGACGCGGTGCGGCGGCTCGTCGTGCCCCTGCTCGGCGATCCGGAGCGCATCGCGCGCATGGCGGCGGCCGCGGAGAACGTCGGTACCAGGAACGGTACGGAGAACATGATCCAGCTGATCGACCGTGCCCTCGGTGCGGCGTGACTCCGGCGTCCCGACCGGAACGAAAAGTAGACTGAAGCGGACATGATCAGACCCGACCTCTCCCTCCCCCTTCCCGAGACGATCACCTCCGCGCACTTCATCGGCATCGGCGGCTCCGGCATGAGCGGGCTCGCCAAGATGTTCCTCGACGCCGGCATCCGGGTGTCCGGAAGCGACCGCGCCGACAGCGACAACCTGCGTGCCCTGGCCGCCGCGGGCGCGACCGTGCACGTCGGTCACGACGCCGCGCACCTGGGCGACGCCGACACCGTGGTGCACACCGGTGCCATCTGGCCGGAGAACCCGGAGTTCGTGACGGCGAAGGATCGCGGTCTCCACGTCATCCACCGCTCGCAGGCGCTGCACTGGCTGATCGGATCGCGACGTCTGGTGTCGGTCGCGGGGGCCCACGGCAAGACCACCTCGACCGGGATGATCGTGACCGCGCTGCGCGAGCTCGGGGCGGAACCGCACTTCGTCAACGGCGGCGTGATCGAGCAGCTCGGAGTGTCCAGCGCCACCGGGAGCGGTGACCTGTTCGTGATCGAGGCCGACGAGTCGGACGGCACGTTCCTGCTGTACGACACCGCGGTCGCGCTCATCACGAACGTCGACCCCGATCACCTGGACCACTACGGGTCGGACGAAGCGTTCCACGACGCGTTCGTGCGGTTCGCCGACGCGGCCTCGGAAGCCGTCGTGATCTCCAGCGACGACCCCGGTGCGCTGCGGGTCGGGGCGGGGCTGTCCCACCCCCACGTGCTCACGTTCGGTGAGGCGGAGGACGCGGATGTGCGCCTGACCGACATCGTCACGGACGGACCGGTCGCGGCGACTCTGGTGTACGCGGGGGAGCAGGTGCGCATGCAGCTCGCCGTCCCTGGGGCCCACAACGCGATCAATGCGACCGGTGCCGTCGCGGTGCTCGTCGCGCTCGGCTTTCCGTTCGCCGACGCGGTGCACGCGATGGAGGGCTTCGCGGGGACCGTGCGTCGGCTCGAACGCCACGGGGAAGAGCGCGGCGTCACGGTGTACGACGACTACTCGCATCACCCGACCGAGGTCAGGGCGGCGCTGGAGGCGATGCGCACTCTCGCCGGCGACGGCCGACTGATCGCGATCCAGCAGCCGCACACGTACTCCCGCACGCAGCACATGTATCAGGAGTTCGCCGATGTGCTCGAGCAGCTGGCCGACCACACCGTGATGCTCGACGTCTACGGCGCCAGGGAGGATCCGGTTCCCGGTGTCACCGGTGAACTCGTGAGCGGTGCGTTCCACGACCCCTCGCGCGTGCACTTCGTGGCGGACTGGCAGCAGGCCGCCGACTACACGGCCTCGGTCGCGCGCGCGGGCGACGTGGTCGTCACGCTCGGCTGCGGCAACGTGTACCAGATCATCCCGCAGGTGCTGGAGTCGCTGCGTCGGACCGACGGGGCGTAGCGCATGCGCCGGCCCGCACCGCTTCCGAGCGCTCCGGATGCCCCGGAGCAGGCGCCCGCCGCGCCGGAACGGACTGCGCGTGCGCGTCGCCGTGATCCGGAGCCGCCGATCCCGCTCGTCGATGAGCCTGCGGGCGAGGCCGTGCAGGATGACGACGCGGAGCGTCCCACGTCGACGCGGGAGGTGTGGCGGGCGGCTCGCGCTCGTCGCAAGGCGCTGCGCGCGGAGATCCGCCGCTTCACGCAGCGGTCACGTCGGCGCCGGATCGTCTGGCTCAGCAGCCTGGGTGCCCTCGTGCTGCTGGTGGGCGGGAGCGTCGCGGCGGCATACAGCCCGCTGTTCGCGGTCGAGCGGATCACGGTCGCGGGGGCGACGACGATCGATCCTGCCGTGATCGAGGCGGCGCTGAGCGACCAGGTCGGCACCCCCCTCGCGCTCGTGGACACGAGTGAGGTGAAGGCCGCTCTCCTGGCGTTCCCGCTGATCGAGACGTACTCCCTGGAGGCGCGCCCTCCGCACGACCTGACCGTGCGCATCGTCGAGCGGACGCCCATCGGGGTGATCTCGTCGTCGGCGGGCTACACGCTGGTGGATGCGGCGGGTGTGGCGCTGTCGACGACGGCGGAGCAGCCCGCGGGTCAGCCGCTCGTGGAGACCGAGGGCGGGGTGGATTCGGCCGCGTTCCGCAGCGCCGGCCTGGTGGTGCGTGCACTGCCGGAGGGGATCCGCACGGCGCTGACGGAGGTGAGGGCGTCGACCGCGGACGATGTGACGCTCACCCTCAGCACCGGCCTCACGGTCGTGTGGGGGAGTTCGGAGGAGTCGGGTCTGAAGGCGCTCGCGCTGTCGGCGGCGCTCACCGCGAACCCCGAGGCGTCGTCGATCGATGTGACCTCGCCGGACGTCGCGGTCGTCGGCTGACGGCTTTCGGCGGGAATGGGGCGACACGCCCGTGTCGCTGCGCGCGCGCGGCCGGGCGGCGCTTACCTTCGATCTGAGAGAACGCAATACCGGGAAATACTTTACACCTCTAGTTGAGGTTTAAGGTTCCCATCCAAGGCTCGACTAATCGGAGGCCGGCCATGAGCCAGAACCAGAACTACCTCGCCGTGATCAAGGTCGTCGGCGTCGGCGGTGGCGGCGTCAACGCCGTCAACCGCATGATCGAGCTCGGGCTCCGCGGAGTCGAGTTCATCGCCGTGAACACCGATGCGCAGGCGCTGCTCATGAGCGACGCCGACGTCAAGCTCGACGTCGGCCGCGAGCTCACGCGCGGCCTCGGGGCGGGTGCCGACCCGGAGGTCGGTCGCCGTGCTGCGGAAGACCACGCGGAGGAGATCGAGCAGGCGCTGACCGGCGCCGACATGGTGTTCGTCACCGCCGGTGAGGGCGGTGGCACCGGAACCGGTGGCGCGCCCGTCGTCGCCCGCATCGCCAAGTCGATCGGCGCCCTGACGATCGGTGTCGTCACCAAGCCGTTCTCGTTCGAGGGTCGCCGCCGCCAGAGCCAGGCGGAGGCCGGCGTCGCCAAGCTCAAGGAAGAGGTCGACACCCTCATCGTGGTGCCCAACGACCGCCTCCTGGAGATCAGCGACCGCGGCATCTCGATGATCGAGGCCTTCGCGACCGCCGACCAGGTGCTCCTCGCCGGTGTCCAGGGCATCACGGACCTCATCACCACCCCCGGTCTGATCAACCTCGACTTCGCCGACGTCAAGTCGGTCATGCAGGGTGCGGGATCCGCGCTCATGGGCATCGGGTCGGCGCGCGGCGCCGACCGGGCCATCAAGGCCGCCGAGCTCGCGGTCGAGTCTCCGCTGCTGGAAGCCTCGATCGAGGGTGCGCACGGCGTGCTCCTCTCGATCCAGGGTGGCTCGAACCTGGGTATCTTCGAGATCCACGACGCCGCGGACCTGGTGAAGGAGGCGGCGCACCCGGAGGCGAACATCATCTTCGGTACCGTCATCGACGACACGCTCGGCGACGAGGTGCGCGTCACGGTCATCGCCGCGGGCTTCGACGGCGGGGAGCCGTCGCTGCGCCTGGACCCGATGGTCGTCTCCCGGCCGTCCACCGCATCGCTGCCGGAGGTCGCCCTCTCGGACGAGGCCGAGAAGCCCGCGGAGACGCCCGCCACCGAGTCGGCCCCGGCACCGCAGCGCACGCCGGCCACCAGCATCGAGCCGGCATTCGCCGACGACGACATCGACATCCCCGAATTCCTGAAGTGACGGCTCCGATGGGTGCTCCGGCGCCATCGGAGCTCGCGGCGCGGCTGTCGGCGATCGACGAACGGATCGCCGACGCCGCGCACGCGGCCGGTCGCGCACCGGAGGAGATCACCCGGATCGTCGTGACGAAGTTCCACCCGGCGGCTCTCGTGCGCGAGCTGCACGCCCTCGGCGTCTCGGCGGTGGGGGAGAACCGCCAGCAGGAGCTGACCGCGAAGGCCACGGAGCTCGCCGACCTCGACCTGCAGTGGCACTTCATCGGCCAGGGGCAGACCAACAAGGCGGGGGCCATCCGGCGCAGCGCCGACGTGGTGCACTCCGTCGACCGCGACCGCTTCGCCGACGCGTTGCATCGAGCGGCCGACGGCGACGATGTGGTCGACGTGCTCGTGCAGATCAATTTGACCGACGACCCGGGTCGCGGCGGTGTCGCACCCGACGCGGCGACCGCTCTGGCCGAGCACGTGCTGTCGCTGCCGTCGCTGCGGCTGCGCGGCGTCATGGCCGTCGCGCCGCTGGACGAGGAGCCCGCCTCCGCGTTCGCGCGGCTCCGGGGCATCGCCGACGGCATCCGCACGATCGAGCCGACGGCCACGTGGATCTCGGCCGGTATGACCGGCGACTTCGTCGAAGCCATCGCCGCCGGCGCGACACACCTGCGCATCGGTTCCGCAATCACGGGACCGCGCCCCGACCGGGGTTAACCTGTGACAAGACCAGCCCGAGACGTTCGAACCGGAGGACACGATGGGTAACCCGCTGAAGAAGACCATGGTGTATCTCGGCCTCGCCGACGAGGAAGAGGTCTACGAGGAGGAGACGCAGGCACCCGCCCGCGCCCACCGTGAGCGCGAGCGCGAGCGTGAGGAGCCGACCCCGGCCCCCGTCACGCCCCTCCGTCGTCCCGTCGCCGTCCGTCAGCCCGCAGCAGGAGCCGTGAACGAGATCCTCACCGTCCACCCGAAGCAGTACCGCGACGCGCAGCTCATCGCGGAGAACTTCCGCGAGGGCGTCCCGGTCATCATCAACCTCTCCCAGATGAGCGACGCCGACGCGCGTCGCCTCATCGACTTCGCGAGCGGTCTCTCCCTCGGCCTGTACGGCCGTATCGAGCGCGTCACCTCCAAGGTGTTCCTGCTCTCGCCGGAGAACATCGCGGTGTCCGGGCACGGGGGAATCGCGCACGCGGACGCCGAGTCCGCGGGCTTCGACCACTCCTAACCCGTGCAGCTGGTCTCGGTCCTCGCCAGCATCGTCCACCTGGTGCTGCTGCTGTACATCTTCGTGCTCTTCGCGCGGCTCATCCTGGACTACATCCCCCTGTTCAACCGGGAGTGGCGTCCGAAGGGATTCGGCCTCGTCGCCGCGGAGGCCGTCTACACGGTCACCGATCCGCCGATCCGGTTCTTCCGGCGGATCATCCCGCCGCTGCGCATCGGGCAGCTGTCGCTCGATTTCGGGTTCGCGCTCACCCTGCTGGTGGTGCTGATCCTGATGAACATCGTCCGGCTCTTCATCCGCTGACGCCGTGGCGTGTCGCGCCTCAGGGCGCCGGTGAGTTCGCCGAGCCTGGGTGTCGCGGCGTCGCGAGGCCAAGGCTCGGGGGCTATGCTGGCACCCAGGTGCGCGCCCCGGGTTCGCGCCACATCACGAACACGCCATACATCGGTACTGGCAATCGAACTCATCGAAAGAGGAGCCACCCATGGCACTTACCCCGGATGACGTCGTCACCAAGCAGTTCCAGCACGTCCGCTTCAAGGACGGCTTCGACCCGGACGAGGTCGACGACTTCCTCGACGAGATCGTCATCGAGTGGCGCAAGGCCCTCGAGGAGAATGCCGAGCTGAAGGCCAAGCTGGCCGCGTACGAGTCCGGTGCCGCGCCCGCCGCCGCCGAGACCCCCGCCCCGAAGCCGGTGGCCGCGCCCGCCGCCGAGGCCACGCCCGCCGAGCCCGCTCCGACCGGTTCTGCCACGGCGACCGCCGGGATCATCGAGCTCGCCCAGCGTCTGCACGACGAGCACGTCGCCGAGGGTGAGGCCAAGCGCAACGCGCTCATCGCGGAGGCGGAGACCGAGGTCGCTCGCATCCGCACCGAGGCCGAGGCCAAGCAGCGCGAGGAGTCGGCGCGTCTGGAGCGCGAGCGCAACACGCTCGAGGCCCGCATCACCGAGCTCCGCAACTTCGAGCGCGACTACCGTGCTCAGTTGCGTGGCTACATCGAGGGTCAGCTCCGCGACCTCGACGAGAAGTCGGCTTCCACGGACTCCACGCCCGTCTCCGCGATCGGCTTGTAAGGCGTCGCGTTGACAGGACGTCGTCCCCTTCGTCGGTCGGCGGCCGGCGCGCTCGTTGCGATTCTCGCAGCGGTCGTGCTGGCCGCCGATCAGTTTGTGAAGTACCTCACCATCGAGCACCTTCCGCTGCACGAGGTCGTCCCCGTGCTCGGGGAGTTCCTGCAGCTGTATTACATCCGCAACCCCGGAGCGGCGTTCTCGCTCGGGTCCGAGGTCACGTGGATCTTCACGATCGCCCTCGCGGTCGTCGCGGGAGTGATCGTCTGGAAGGCCTTCGGCCTGAGGTCCCGGTTGTGGGCCGTCGTCCTCGGCTGCCTGCTCGGCGGTGTGCTCGGCAACCTCAGCGACCGGCTGTTCCGCGAGCCCGGGTTCCCGGTCGGCCACGTGGTCGACATGATCTCCATGCCGTGGATGATGCCCGCGATCTTCAACGTCGCCGACATCTTCATCGTCACCGGCATGATCTCGGTGGCACTGCTGGTGGTGTTCGGCCTGCGCTTCGACGGCACCCGCGAGCGCGACCACGCGCCGGTGGAGACCGATGAGGACGCGGAGGCCGTCGCGGCCGAGCACGAGGCTGCGGTGAGTGAGAGCGACCGCGTCGTCGACGGACGCGCGTCGGCCGAGGCGGGGTCGTCGTCTCCCGAGGAGCGCTGAGCGTGGAGTCGCGCTCTCTCCCCGTCCCGGACGGGCTCGACGGCACGCGCGTCGACGCGGCCCTCGCGAAGCTGCTCGGCTTCTCGCGGACGTTCGCGGCGGAGGTCGCGGCGAGCGGCGGTGTGCGGCAGGACGGCGCGACGCTCGACAAGTCGGACCGTCTGCACGGCGGGGCCTGGCTCGAGGTGGAGTGGCAGCCCAGGGAGGCGCCGAGGATCGAGCCGATCGCGGTGCCCGAGCTGGGCATCGTGTATGACGACGACGACATCGTGGTGGTCGACAAGCCCACCGGGGTCGCCGCCCATCCCTCGCTGGGCTGGGAAGGGCCCACGGTCGTCGGGGCTCTGGCCGCCGCGGGTTTCCGGATCGCCACGAGCGGGGCTCCGGAACGGCAGGGCGTGGTGCATCGGCTCGATGTGGGCACGAGCGGGCTCATGGTCGTCGCCAAGAGCGAGAGCGCGTACACCGCGCTCAAGCGCGCGTTCAAGGAGCGGACGGTCGAGAAGATCTATCACGCGGTCGTCCAGGGACACCCCGACCCGCTCGTCGGCACGATCGACGCGCCCATCGGGCGCCACCCGAATCACTCGTGGAAGTTCGCGGTCGTGCCGGACGGCAAGCCATCGGTCACGCACTACGAGACGCTCGAGGCGTTTCCCGGAGCCTCGCTGCTGGAGATCCACCTGGAGACCGGGCGCACGCATCAGATCCGCGTGCACATGGCCGCGCATCGTCACCCCTGCGTCGGGGACCCGCTGTACGGCGCCGACCCCACGCTGTCCGCACGGCTCGGGTTGACGCGACAGTGGCTGCACGCCCACCAGCTCGCGTTCGCGCACCCGACCACCGGCGAGTGGGTGCAGTTCGAGTCGCCGTATCCGGCCGACTTCCGGCACGCGCTGGACGTGCTGCGCGGGGAGTAGCGGCTGCCCCGGGGTGCCGCGCGCGCGGTGTCGGTGGTGTGCGCCACACTGACCGCATGAGCATCGTGGTGCGCCCCGCGACCGTCTTCGACGACGTCGCGACACTGGTGGGTCCGAAGAAGCCGACGTCGAACGTCTGCTTCTGCCTCAGCTATCGGATCGGCAACAAGGAGAACGTGTCCCTGCGCGGGCAGGCTCGTGCGGATCGCGTGCGCGAGCTGTGCCACCAGGACCCCCCGCCGGGCGTCATCGCGTATCTCGACGATGAGCCCGTGGGGTGGGCGGCTCTGCATCCCCGGCGTGACACCAGCTTCGCGCGCAATCGCCTCATCCCGCACGTCGACGATCTGGACGTCTGGTCGCTGTGGTGTTTCCGCGTGCGCCCGGGATTCCGCAAGCAGGGTGTCTCGCACGCGCTGATCGACGGCGCGGTCGCGTACGCCAGGGAACGCGGGGCTCCAGCGATCGAGGGATATCCGGTCGACAACGCGGGGGAGAAGGTGAACCTCACGATGGCGTACGTGGGAACCCGGTCCCTGTTCGAGGGTGCCGGCTTCACGAAGGCCGCCGACACCGGGTCCGTGCTCGACGGGTTCCCCCGGGTGCTCATGCGTCTCGACCTGCGGTGACGGGCCGTCGTGGAGTGACCGACCGGGTGAGTGAGGACCGGGGAACGCGCGGCGGATCGGTCGTCGACGGGGCGCCGCGACGAGTTTCGAACCGGATCGTGCTTCTGAGGCAATACATAGTGTGAGCACAGACAGCGAGATCATTCAGCGGTCGCTCGGGCACCCCCGGGCGTTCGCCGAACTGTTCGACAGACACGCCGGCGCGGTGGGTGGCTATGCCGCCCGCCGCCTCGGGATGGATGCCGGAGAGGACGTCCTCAGCGAGACGTTCCTCGTCGCCTTCGCGCGGCGGTCGTCGTTCGACACGTCCTGGGACTCCGCACTCCCGTGGTTGTACGGCATCGCGTCGCGGCTGATCAAGAAGCACAGGGCGCGCGAGGCGAAGCACCTGCGCTCGGCGGCGCAGTCGGCGGCGCGTGAGGAGCACATCGCTCACGGCGACCTCGACGGGACGATCGCCCGGCTCGACGCCGAGCTCTCGACCCGTCAGCTCGCCCCGCTGATCGCCGCGCTGTCGGCGAAAGACCGCGAGACTCTTCTGCTCTACGCCTGGGGCGACCTGAGCTACGAGGAGATCGCGCTCGCCCTCGGCGTTCCCGTGGGAACGGTGAGGTCCCGCATGAACCGGGTGCGGACACGGTTGGATCCGGCGCGCGCCCGCGGTCGGAACACGATGGTCACGGAGAAGAAGGGAGAAGTCGATGGACGTTTTCGAGCGCGTGCGTGAGGTCAACCGGGGGGCCGGCCTCAGCGAGGAGCACCTGACGTCGGCCAGGGCGCGGCTTCTCACGGGGATCGACGCGGGGGTGGCGGCCGAGCGGTCACGGAGGGTGCGCCGGCCGCTGTTCCTCGTCGCCGGGGCGGTCGCGGGGGTCGCGGCCGCCACGGCCGGGGTCGTGATGCTGAGCCAGCTGACGGCACCGGAGCCGCGCGTGGAGGCCGTGCCGGTGCAGACGCTCGATCCGCGCCCGCACGGCGACCCGCTGCCGCGTCCGTCGGCGACGTCGGGGACGGGTGCGACCGAGCCGTTCCCCGGTACGACCCCGCAGGCGGGGCAGTATCTGCAGATCCGCTACACCAGCGACGCGCTCTACTTCCGGGATGGTGTGGGGGGCGTGTTCCGCTGGCCGCGGAGCGGCGACCCGCAGACCATCTCGGCCGCCGTGATGCGCTCGCACGCAGTGGACTACGTGCCGGCCGACCGCGCCGGCACGTGGGTCAGCCGCTATGGGCCCTCGATGGAGCGCGTCGAGCTGTTCGGCACCGATACCGAGGTGATGCGATGGACGTGGGACAGCCTCGCGCCGTACCGGCCAGAAGTTTCTGAGCTGCAGTCGGTCGGCGGGCGGCAGTACGGTGACCTGCCTCCGGTCGGTGGCCCCGGCTACTACGACGCCGCGCCCCGGGATCCGCAGGGGCTGCTCGACTACTGGTCGAGTTTCTTCGCCGAGGCCGGCGGTGCGCGCGATGACTCGGTGCTCATGGAGATCCTCAGCCAGCTGAAGCAGAACATCGCGCCCCCGGACGTGCGGTCGGCGTATCTGTCCGCTCTGCAGCTCACGGGACGTGCCACGGTCGACTCGACGGCGGGTTCGGAGGTGACGTATCGCGTCGAGTTCACCGATATCGACGCGCGGACCGAGACGATCACGATCGACAGCACCACGGGATGGGTCGTCGAGTCCGCGATCTGGTACGTGAAGCAGTCCGGGCACGATCTCGTGCCGTCGGGTGTGCCGGACGAACGAACCACCTACGACGTGTCGATCGTCGACGCGATCCCCTGACAGCCACGGCGGCCCGGACACGGGCCCCGGCACCGATCTCGGTGTCGGGGCCCCGCCGTAGACTCGGAACATGGCATCCGATTCCTTCGTCCACCTGCATGTGCACAGCGAATACTCGATGCTGGACGGCGCAGCGAAGATCAATGCCATGACGCAGGCGGCGGCCGACTACGGCATGCCGGCGATCGCCGTGACCGACCACGGCAACACGTTCGCGGCGTTCGAGTTCTACCGGGCGGCGCAGGCCGCGGGCATCAAGCCGATCGTCGGGCTGGAGGCGTACGTCACCCCCGGCACGCACCGCAGCGACAAGACCCGCGTGCAGTGGGGCTCGCCCGATCAGAAGAGCGACGACGTCTCGGGGTCCGGCGCGTACACCCACATGACCATGTGGAGTCAGAGCACCGAGGGGATGCACAACCTCTTCCGGCTCAGCTCGCTCTCGAGCATGGAGGGCTACTACTTCAAGCCCCGCATGGACCGCGAGCTGCTGCAGACCTACGGCAAGGGCCTCATCGCGACGACCGGGTGCCCCTCGGGCGAGGTGCAGACGCGTCTTCGTCTTGGGCAGTACGACGCGGCGCGGGCGGCGGCGGCGGAGTTCCAGGACATCTTCGGCAAGGAGAACTACTTCGCCGAGATCATGGACCACGGCCTGTCGATCGAGCGCCGGGTGATGACCGACCTGCTGCGGCTGGCCAAAGACCTGGGCATCCCGCTGGTGGCCACGAACGACTCGCACTACACGCACCAGCACGAGGCCGACGCGCACGAGGCGCTGTTGTGCGTGCAGTCGGGGTCAACGCTCGACGACCCGAACCGCTTCAAGTTCGACGGCGACGGGTACTACATCAAGACCGCGGCCGAGATGCGGCAGCTGTTCCGCGATCACCCGGAGGCGTGCGACAACACGCTGCTGATCGCCGAGCGCTGCGAGGTGGAGTTCAACACCTCCGCCAACTACATGCCCCGCTTCCCCGTGCCGGACGGCGAGACCGAAGACAGCTGGCTCATCAAGGAGGTCGAGAAGGGCCTCCACTACCGCTACCCGAGCGGTATCCCCGACCGGGTGCGCAAGCAGGCGGAGTACGAGACCGGCATCATCCTGCAGATGGGGTTCCCTGGCTACTTCCTCGTCGTCGCCGACTTCATCAACTGGGCCAAGGACAACGGCATCCGCGTCGGTCCCGGCCGAGGCTCCGGCGCCGGATCGATGGTGGCGTACGCGATGCGGATCACCGACCTCGACCCCCTGGAGCACGGTCTCATCTTCGAGCGCTTCCTCAACCCGGACCGCGTCTCGATGCCCGACTTCGACGTCGACTTCGACGACCGCCGCCGTGGCGAGGTCATCGAGTACGTGACGGAGAAGTACGGCTCCGAGCGCGTGGCGCAGATCGTGACCTACGGCACGATCAAGTCCAAGCAGGCGCTCAAGGATGCCGGCCGCGTGCTCGGGTTCCCGTTCAGCATGGGGGAGCGTCTGACCAAGGCCATGCCCCCCGCCGTCATGGGCAAGGACATGCCCCTCGACGGCATGTTCGACTCCGCGCACCCGCGCTACAAGGAGGCGAGCGAGTTCCGGGCGCTGATCGAGACCGACCCCGAGGCGAAGACGGTGTTCGATCGCGCGCTCGGGCTCGAGGGCCTCAAGCGCCAGTGGGGCGTTCACGCTGCCGGTGTGATCATGTCGTCGGAGCCGCTGCTCGACATCATCCCCATCATGCGCCGCGAGCAGGACGGGCAGATCGTCACGCAGTTCGACTACCCGTCGTGCGAGACGCTCGGCCTGATCAAGATGGACTTCCTGGGGTTGCGCAACCTCACGATCATCTCGGACGCGCTCGACAACATCCGCATGAACCGAGGCGAGGAGCTCGACCTCGAGCACCTCGGACTCGACGACCCCGCGGTGTACGAGCTCCTCGCGCGCGGCGACACCCTGGGCGTGTTCCAGCTCGACAGCCCTCCGCTGCGGTCGCTCATGCGCCTGATGAAGCCGGACAACTTCGGTGACATCTCGGCCCTCATCGCGCTGTACCGCCCGGGCCCGATGGGCGCGAACTCGCACACGAACTACGCGCTGCGCAAGAACGGCCAGCAGCAGATCACGCCGATCCACCCGGAGCTCGAAGAACCCCTGGCCGAGATCCTGGAGGAGTCGTACGGCCTCATCATCTACCAGGAGCAGGTGATGGCCATCGCGCAGAAGGTCGCCGGGTTCAGCCTCGGTCAGGCCGACATCCTCCGTCGCGCGATGGGAAAGAAGAAGAAGTCCGAGCTGGACAAGCAGTACGAGGGCTTCGCCGGCGGTATGAAAGAGCGCGGCTTCGGCGAGGGCGCGATCAAGGCGCTGTGGGACATCCTCCTGCCCTTCTCCGACTACGCGTTCAACAAAGCGCACTCCGCCGCGTACGGTCTCGTGTCCTACTGGACCGCGTACCTGAAGGCGCACTACCCGGCCGAGTACATGGCGGCGCTGCTGACGAGCGTCGGCGACTCGAAGGACAAGATGGCGCTGTACCTGAACGAGTGCCGCCGCATGGGTATCCGGGTGCTGCCGCCCGACGTCTCGGAGTCGATCAACTTCTTCGCCGCCGTCGGCGACGACATCCGCTTCGGTCTGGGAGCGGTGCGCAACGTGGGCACCAACGTCGTCGACGGGATCGTGCAGGCCAGGAAGGATGAGCGCTTCACGTCGTTCCACCACTTCCTCGATAAGGTCCCGCTGCATGTCGCCAACAAGCGCACCGTGGAGTCACTCATCAAGGCGGGCGCGTTCGACTCGATGGGCGACACGAGGCGTGCGCTGCTGGAGGTGCACGAGGACGCCGTGGAGGCCGCGGTCGACCGGAAGCGCAACGAGGCTCAGGGCGCGATCGGGTTCGACTTCGACAGCCTGTACGACGGGCTGGAGGAGGTCGCGCCGGCCAAGGTCCCCGCTCGACCCGAGTGGATCAAGAAGGACAAGCTGGCGTTCGAGCGGGAGATGCTCGGGCTGTACGTGTCCGACCATCCGCTCGCGGGCCTCGAGGTGCCTTTGGCGAAGCACGCGTCGATCTCGATCCATGACCTCAACAACTCGGAGGACCTGCAGGACGGCGACCAGGTGACGGTCGCGGGCCTGGTCACGAGCGTGCAGCACCGGGTGGCGAAGGCCAGCGGAAACCCGTACGGCATGATCACGGTCGAGGACTTCAACGGCGAGGTCACCGTGATGTTCATGGGCAAGACGTACACGGAGTTCCAGCACACCCTCCAGCAGGACGCGATCCTGGCCGTGCGGGGGAGGGTGTCGCGCCGCGACGACGGCCTCAACCTGCATGCCCAGTCGGCCTTCGCACCCGATGTGGGCTCGTTCGACGCCGCAGGCCCGCTGTCGCTCGTGCTCGCGGAGCAGCGCGCCACCGAGCGCGTGATGCACGAGCTCGCCGAGGTGCTGCGACGGCACAACGGCGAGACCGAGGTGCTGCTTCGGGTGCACCGCGGCGGGACCGCGAAGGTGTTCGAGGTCCCGATGCCGGTGAAGGTGTCGGCCGACCTCTTCGGCGACCTCAAGTCACTGCTCGGCCCGACCTGTCTGGGGTGAACGGGTAGGATCGGGAGCCGTCGACAGCACCGCCACGGCCAGAGTGCGCCGGTGATGAAAGGACCACTATGAGCACGGAACTTCCCGAGCCGGATGCCGCCGACGCGGTGTTCAGCGACGAGGACGGCGTCCTCTACGACGACGAAGTGACCCCGGAGTACGGCATCCTCGGCTTCACACTGCGTGAGCTGTTGATCGTCGGCGTCTGGCTGGTGTCGTTCCTCGTCTCCTTCTTCCCCCTCAGCGGCGGCGTCTCGCTGTGGGGCATCGGCATCCAGTGGATCCTGCCGATCGGCGTCCCGACGGTGGCCGTGTTCCTGCTGGTGCTGCGCCGGTTCTCTCCCGACGGCATCCGCCGCGTGGGCTCGTTGGGCATCGATCAGTTCGCCTCCGTCGCCTTCGCCGTATCCGCGTGCGTGTGGGCGGGCAACCTCTGGCTGGCGGTGTCCGCCGCGATCGCCACGGGTCAGTGGGGTCTGCCGTGGAACGCGCTCGTGCAGGTCATCACGTCGGTGGCGCTGGTCGTCCTGACCGTTTTCGCACCGCTGATCCCGGGGCTGCGTGAAGACTTCCAGGGTCGGCTGGTGACTCTCGCCCACCGGAACGCGAATCCCGTCCGGCCGGTGATCGCCCGTCCGCGCCCGGAGTCGACGTCCGGGAAGACTCAGGACGAGGCGGCGGTAGGGTCGCGGGAGGAGTCCGACGCGGACGCGGTCATCGACACCGGACCCCCCACCAGCCCGGACACCGCAACCGACGCCGTCACCGACGTGGTACCCGATGCGGGCGATGGAGATCGGCGTCACGACGACACCGACTCGTACCCGGCCGACTACTCGGACCGGATCCCGCTCACTGCGCACGCGTCGGGCGGAGGCACGGGGACGATACCCGTGACCGACGAGGAGGAGTACACGCCGAGCTACTCCCGGCGTTCCCGGGCCGAGCAGCCCGAGATCGTCTCCGACACCGGGAGCATCGAGTCGCTCCTCGGCACGACCGCTCGGGAGGAGACAGGAGCGGTCGATGTCCCCGACGATGCCACGGCCGTCCATCCGATCGTCGCGGACGAGCAGGACGACGACGTCGAGGCTACGATCCCCCGCCAGTACACGGAGGCGGCGCAACCGTTCTGGATCCTGGCGCCCACCGAGCGCGATGTGCACGACGAGCGCGGCGAGCCGATCTTCCGGGTGGGGCCGACCGCGTGGGCGCTGGTGATCGAGGATCGCGGAGGGGCCTACGTCGTTCGCCATGACGACGGCCGCATCGGATACCTCCACGACATCACCGACATCACGAAGGGCTGACATGCGCACGATCGATCTGCGGGGGCGCGAGCTCTCGCCCGCGGACATGCTCGCGGCCGTCCCCCGCGCCACGCAGGCGCGCGCGGAGGCGCTCGACACCGCGGCACGCCTCGTCGAGGAGGTGCGGGAGCGCGGTGAGGGTGCGCTGCGGGAGCAGGCGGAGCGGTTCGACCGGGTCGTCGGGCACGAGGTTCGCGTGCCTGAGGCGCACATGACGCAGGCCCTCGACTCGCTCGATCCGGCAGTGCGGGCGGCGCTCGACGAGGCGATCCAGCGCGTGCGCTTGGCCTCAGCCGCTCAGGTCCCGGCCTCGCAGGTCACGACCATCGGCGCGGGTGCCACGATCACTCAGCGGTGGCAGCCCGTGCACAGGGTCGGTGTCTACATCCCCGGCGGAAAGGCCGTCTACCCGTCGAGCGTCGTCATGAATGTCGTCCCCGCGCAGGTCGCCGGGGTGCAGCAGATCGCCCTGGCCTCGCCGCCGCAGGCGGATCAGGACGGTCGTGTCCACCCGACGATCCTGGCGGCCGCGGCTCTGCTCGGAGTGACCGAGGTGTACGCCATGGGAGGTGCGGGAGCGATCGGTGCCTTCGCGCACGGTGTCCCCGGTCTCGGCCTCGATCCCGTCGATGTGGTGTCGGGCCCCGGCAACAACTACGTCGCCTCGGCCAAGCGGGCCGTGGCGGGTGTCGTCGGAACGGACTCCGAGGCTGGAGCGACCGAGATCCTCGTGGTCGCGGATTCCACCGCCGATCCGCGTCTCGTCGCCGCCGACCTGGTCAGCCAGGCCGAGCACGACGAGCAGGCGTCGGCCGTGCTCGTCACCGATGCGGAGGGACTCGCGGACCGGGTCGTCGCCGAGGTCGAGCGGCTCACCGCGGCGACGCGCCACAGCGCACGTGTCGCTGCCGCATTGGCTGGTCCGCAGTCCGCGGTCGTCCTGGTCGACGACCGCGCGATGGCGGTGGCGTTCAGCAACGCGTACGCGCCGGAGCACCTGGAACTGCACCTGTCCGACGCCGAGCAGGCAGCGGCGGCGTTCACCAGTGCCGGCGCGGTGTTCGTGGGCGACCACACCCCGGTGAGCCTCGGCGACTACATGGCGGGGAGCAACCACGTGCTGCCGACCGGCGGCCAGGCGCGCTATGCACCGGGCCTCGGCGCCTATACCTTCCTCCGTCCGCAGCAGGTCGTCTCCTACGATCGCGCCGCCTTGGCCGCGGTTCGCGAGGGGGTCGTCGCCCTGGCGAACAGCGAAGCGCTGCCCGCGCACGGCGAGGCGATCGAGGCGCGGTTCACCGCGTAGGATCGGTCAGATGCACTGCCCCTTCTGCCGTCACCCCGACTCCAGGGTCATCGATTCCCGCACCAGCGACGACGGACTCTCGATCCGCCGTCGCCGACAGTGTCCGGAGTGCGGAGGACGGTTCTCGACGACGGAGACGGCCAGCCTCAACGTGATCAAGCGCTCGGGCGTGATGGAGCCGTTCAGCCGGGAGAAAGTGATCTCCGGCGTGCGAAAGGCCTGTCAGGGGCGTCCGGTGACGGAGGCCGACCTGGCGATCCTCGCGCAGCGCGTGGAAGAGGCGGTGCGTCAGACCGGGGTGTCCCAGCTCGATACCAACGAAATCGGCCTGGCAATCCTGGGTCCGCTGCGTGAGCTCGATGAGGTCGCGTTCCTTCGATTCGCGAGCGTCTATCAGGCGTTCGACTCTCTGGAGGACTTCGAGGCGGCCATCGTCGATCTCCGCGCTGACCACGCGAAGGCGGAGGCGGGCGACCGGTAATCTGGCAGGGATGTATCCCCTCCTCTTCCGCGCCGTCCTGTCGCGCTTCGATCCCGAGTTCGCCCACCACGCCGGCATGGCCGTCATCCGTGCCGTCGGTGTCCCGCCGCTGTCCTGGGCGACCCGCGCGATGACCAGGCCGGATCCGTCACTGCGTGTGGAGGCGCTGGGCCTCACGTTCCCGTCGCCGTTCGGTATCGCCGCGGGCTTCGACAAGAACGCGGTCGGCGTACGAGGTCTCGCCGCGCTCGGCTTCGGACACGTCGAGGTGGGCACGATCACGGCGATCCCGCAGGACGGGAATCCGAAGCCCCGGCTCTTCCGCCTGATCGCCGACCGTGCCGTGATCAACCGGATGGGCTTCAACAACAGGGGAGCGGACGCCGCGGCCCGTCGTCTGGCCCGGCTCCGGCGGGGCGCGCCGGACACGGTCATCGGGGTCAACATCGGCAAGAGCCGCGTGGTCGATGTCGAGGACGCGATCGCCGACTACGTCGCGTCAGCCACCCGGCTCGCGCCTCTCGCCGACTACCTCGCGGTGAACGTCTCCTCTCCGAACACTCCGGGCCTTCGCGGGCTTCAGGCGGTGGAGACGCTGGCGCCACTGCTGCGCGCCGTCCGCGACGCTTCGGGCTCGACCCCGCTGCTGGTCAAGATCGCGCCCGACCTCGCCGATGATGAGATCACCGCGATCGCGCAGCTCGCCGTGTCGGAGGGACTCGCGGGGATCATCGCCCACAACACCACGATCAGCAGGGACGGGCTCGTCACCGATGCCGCGACGGTCGAGGCTGCGGGTGCCGGCGGGCTCTCCGGTGCTCCGCTCAAGCGGCGCTCTCTCGAGGTGTTGAGGGTCGTCCGTTCCGCGGTGCCCGAGGACTTCTGCGTGATCGCGGTCGGCGGAGTGGAGACGGCCGCCGACGTGCAGGAGCGTCTGGACGCTGGAGCGACCCTGGTGCAGGGGTATACGGCGTTCCTCTACCGCGGCCCGTTCTGGGGTCGCGAGATCAACCGCGGGTTGGTCAGTCGGGGTACTGCCCGCGCTTGACCTGCGGCTTCGGCAGGCGCATGAACCGCATCTGCAGTGCGCGCATGCCGGCGTACCATCCGAGGCCCTTCTCGACGCGGTCGGCGCCGAACTTCGCGGCCGCCTTGCGCTTGACCCGAAGGCCGAGCAGGATCATGCCGCCGATCGCGATGACGAGGTACGCCATCATGAACAGGTACGCGTAGAACGAGATCATGAGGTTCGTCGGCAGGAGTGACGCCAGGATCACCAGCACCATGACGCCCATGACGAACTCCGCCGGGTGCCAGCCCGCGTCGACGTAGTCGCGCACCCAGCGCCGCTGCGGGCCCTTGTCGCGCACCGGGAGGTACTTCTCCTCCCCGGCGGCCATCCCCGCCTGGGCGCGTGCGCGCCGCTCGTTCAGCTCGGCCCGGGCGGCCGCCTTCGCCTCCTTGGTGTTGGCCACCAGCGGCCGACGTCGCGCGGCCTCCTGCTCGGCGCGGGTCGGCGTGGCGCGCCCCTTGCCGACGGCGGGCGTCTGCGGGGCGTCGTCGTTCGTCGAAGGGGAGACGGGGGTAGTGGCCACGGGTTTCCTCGGTTCGCTGAAGATGGTCACCTTAAGATTACCCGCATGACCTCACCTGCACTTCCCAGCGAGTCCGACGCCGCCGTCCTCGAGGCCGTGGCCACCGGCATCCCGTCCGCGCTGTCCGATCTGGGGCACCTGGTCCGCATCCCCGGCATGGCCTGGCCCGCGTTCGATCAGACGCAGCTGGAGCGCAGTGCGGACGCCGTCGCGACGCTGGCCAGGGACACGGGGGTGTTCGACGAGGTGCGTGTGCTGCGTGCCGCGATCCCGGGCACCGATGAGCACGGACAGCCCGCGGTGCTCGCGACCCGCGCTGCTCGCAACGGCAAGCCGACGATCCTCCTCTACGCCCACCACGATGTGCAGCCCCCCGGCGACGACGCCCTCTGGGAGACCCCGCCGTTCGAGCCGACGGTGCGCGACGGCCGCCTCTACGGACGCGGGGCCGCCGATGACAAGGCGGGGATCATGGCCCACATCGGTGCGATCCGCGCGGTGTCGTCGGTTCTCGGTGCCGACCTCGACCTCGGGATCGCGATGTTCATCGAGGGGGAGGAGGAGTACGGCTCCCGCTCGTTCGCCCAGTTCCTCGCCGACAACAAAGACGCCCTCCGCGCCGACGCCATCGTCGTGGCGGACTCCGGCAACTGGGATTCGGTGACGCCCGGGCTTACCGTGTCGCTCCGGGGGAACGCCCGGTTCACGATGAAGGTCCGCACGCTCGACCACGCGTCCCACTCCGGGATGTTCGGTGGCGCGGTGCCCGACGCGATGATGGCCACCGTCCGGCTGCTCTCGACGCTTTGGAACGCCGACGGATCGGTCGCCGTCGAGGGTATGACGAGCCGCGAGGCGGAGACGCCGGAGTACGCGGAGGCGACCCTGCGCGACGAAGCGGGTCTCCTTCCCGGCACGATGCCGATCGGCGACGGGACGATTCTGAGCCGCATCTGGAACAAGCCGTCGGTGACCGTCATCGGCATCGACGCGACGAGCGTTTCGGCCGCGTCGAACACGCTGCTGCCGGAGGTCACCGTCGTGATCAGCGCGCGGGTGGCACCCGGGCAGACGGGGCAGGAGGCGTATGACGCGCTGGAGCGGCATCTGCGTGCCCACGCCCCGTTCGGCGCCGAACTGTCGTTCTCCGACGTCGACCTGGGCAACCCGTTCCTCGTCGACACCAGCGGCTGGGCGGTCTCGCTCACCCGCGACGCGATGCGCGACGGCTACGGCGTGGCGCCGGTCGACCTGGGAGTCGGCGGGTCCATCCCGTTCATCGCCGACCTCGTCCGCGAGTTCCCCGACGCGCAGATCCTCGTGACGGGAGTGGAAGACCCGCATTCCCGCGCGCACAGCCCGAACGAGTCGCTGCACCTGGACACCTTCCGTCATGCGGTCGCGACCGAGGCGCTGCTGCTGGCACGGATGAACGCCGTCGAGCTCTGAGCCCGTCGCGGGAAGCGGCGGTAGAATCGTCACAGAAGCCGTGTATCGCGGCCCGTCCCAAGGAGTGACATGACCGACACCACCCTGTCCGCAGAGACCACCCGCGCACACGGCGTCAGCCTGACGGACGCCGCGGCCACCAAGGTCAAGAACCTTCTCGAGCAGGAGGGCCGCGACGATCTGCGTCTGCGCGTGGCCGTCCAGCCCGGAGGCTGCTCCGGCCTGATCTACCAGCTCTACTTCGACGAGCGCTTCCTCGAGGGCGACGAGACGGTCGACTTCGACGGCGTCGAGGTCATCGTCGACAACATGAGCGTCCCGTACCTCGACGGCGCGTCGATCGACTTCAAGGACACGATCTCCGAGCAGGGCTTCACGATCGACAACCCGAACGCCGCGGGAAGCTGCGCCTGTGGAGACAGCTTCCACTGATCGGCGGATTTCCGGACCACGGCCGTCGTCACCTCGCGTGACGGCGGCCGTTTCGCGTGCGGAACCTGCGTGGATGGCATGAATCGGGTGTGAGGTTGCTCTAGACTTGAACGTGCCCTGTCCGCAATCTGAAAGGTGCATCGTGCCCTCGAAACGCCGCCTTCGTTGGGCCGCACTCCCTGTGGGAGTCGTGGCAGCTGTGGCTCTGGCGGGATGTACTCCCACCGAGCTGAACGGCTTTCTTCCGGGCTTCGTGGAGGGTGGCCCGGCAGCGACCAACCAGACGGAGCGCGTGTCGTCGCTCTGGGTGAACTCCTGGATCGTTCTTCTCGCCGTCGGCGTCATCACCTGGAGCCTCATGGCGTGGGCCGCGATCGCGTACCGCCGGCGCAAGGGGCAGACCGGTCTCCCGGTGCAGATGCGCTACAACATGCCGATCGAGATCTTCTACACGATCGTGCCGCTCATCCTCGTGCTGGGCATGTTCTTCTTCACGGCGCGCGACCAGACCGAGATCGAGACCAAGTGGGACAACCCCGACGTCGAGATCACCGCGATCGCCAAGCAGTGGGCGTGGGACTTCCAGTACAACGGCGACACCGAAGACGACACGGTCTGGACGATGGGCATCCAGGCCCAGCCCGATGCCGAGGGCAACATCGACAAGGCCGAGCTCCCGACGCTGGTGCTCCCCGTCGACAAGAAGGTCACGATCAACCTTCAGTCGCGCGATGTGATCCACTCCTTCTGGATCATCGACTTCCTGTACAAGAAGGACATGTTCATCGGCAAGGACAACTCCTGGTCCTTCATCCCGACGCGCGAGGGCGAGTACGCCGGCAAGTGCGCCGAGCTCTGCGGTGAGTACCACTCGATGATGCTGTTCAACGTGAAGGTCGTCTCCCAGGAGGAGTACGACGCCTACCTCGAGTCGCTCGAGGAGAAGGGCAACACGGGCGACATCACCGACGCGTACGACCGTCTCTCGAACCTCCCCGGCACCTCCGGGAAGACCGACACCGAGGAAGGAGAGGAGTAAGTCATGTCGACCACTGAAGCTCCTCGCACCGACGAGGCACCCCGCTCCCGTCCCACCACTCTGCCCGCACGTCAGGCGGCTCTCATGAGCTCCTCGCGTGTGGAGCAGAAGGGCAACATCGTCGTCAAGTGGATCACCTCCACCGACCACAAGACGATCGGGTACATGTACCTGATCGCGTCTGTGCTGTTCTTCCTCCTCGGCGGCGTGATGGCCCTGGTCATCCGCGCCGAGCTCTTCGCGCCGGGCATGCAGATCATCCCGACGAAGGAGCAGTACAACCAGCTGTTCACGATGCACGGCACGATCATGCTGCTGATGTTCGCGACGCCGCTGTTCGCCGGTTTCGCCAACGCGATCCTGCCGCTGCAGATCGGTGCGCCCGACGTCGCCTTCCCGCGTCTCAACGCCTTCGCGTTCTGGCTGTTCCTCTTCGGGTCGACGATCGCCGTCGCCGGCTTCCTCACCCCGCAGGGTGCCGCGTCCTTCGGCTGGTTCGCTTATCAGCCGCTGGCCAACGCCTCGTTCTCGCCGGGTGCCGGTGGAAACCTCTGGATGCTCGGTCTGGGCATCTCCGGCTTCGGAACGATTCTCGGTGCGGTGAACTTCATCACCACGATCATCACGATGCGTGCCCCGGGTATGACCATGTGGCGCATGCCGATCTTCTCGTGGAACACGCTGATCACCAGCCTGCTCATCCTGATGGCGTTCCCGGTGCTCGCGGCCGCGATCTTCGCCGCCGCCGCCGACCGCGTCCTCGGCGCTCACGTCTACGACCCGGCCAACGGCGGTGTGCTCCTGTGGCAGCACCTGTTCTGGTTCTTCGGCCACCCCGAGGTGTACATCATCGCGCTGCCGTTCTTCGGCATCGTCTCGGAGATCTTCCCGGTCTTCAGCCGGAAGCCGATCTTCGGCTACAAGACGCTGGTGTACGCGACGATCGCGATCGCCGCGCTGTCGGTCGCCGTGTGGGCGCACCACATGTACGTCACCGGTTCGGTGCTGCTGCCGTTCTTCGCGCTGATGACGATGCTCATCGCCGTCCCGACCGGTGTGAAGATCTTCAACTGGATCGGCACGCTCTGGCGAGGGTCGGTCACGTTCGAGACCCCGATGGTCTTCGCGCTCGGCTTCCTGGTGTCGTTCGTCTTCGGTGGTCTGACCGGTGTCATCCTCGCGGCCCCGCCGCTGGACTTCCACCTCAGCGACTCGTACTTCGTGGTGGCGCACTTCCACTACGTGGTGTTCGGCACGGTCGTGTTCGCGATGTTCGCGGGCTTCTACTTCTGGTGGCCCAAGTGGACGGGACGCATGCTCAACGAGCGTCTGGGCTACGTGCACTTCTGGATGCTGTTCGTCGGCTTCCACATGACCTTCCTGATCCAGCACTGGCTGGGTGTGGACGGCATGGTGCGTCGCTACGCGGACTACTCGGCGGCCGATGGTTGGACCTGGCAGAACCAGGTCTCCACGATCGGCGCGATCATCCTCGGCGCCTCGATGCTGCCGTTCTTCCTGAACGTCTGGATCACCGCGCGCAAGGCGCCCAAGGTGACGGTGAACGACCCGTGGGGTTACGGCGCCTCGCTCGAGTGGGCGACCTCGTGCCCGCCGCCGCGGCACAACTTCACGTCGATCCCGCGTATCCGCAGCGAGCGTCCCGCGTTCGACCTGAACCACCCGGAGGCGGCCGAGTTCGCGACCACCGCACCCGGCGAGCGAGAGGGCCACTGAGTCATGCGCGATAACGTCATCATCTGGTGGGTCCTGACCGCGTTCTTCGCCCTTGTGGGCGTCGTCTACACGGGCTGGAACATCCTCGCCCACCCCGGCCTGCCGCTCGTGAATCAGATCGAGTGGGTCGGCACCGTGGCGCTGTTCTTCTCCGCCTTCATGGGAGCGATGGTCGCGTTCTACCTCGACCGCACCCACAAGGCGCAGAACGGTGAGCTGCCGGAAGACATCCTGACCTCCGACATCGACGACGGTGACCCCGAGCTCGGAGAGTTCAGCCCGTGGTCGTGGTGGCCGCTCGTGCTCGCCGCTTCGGCAGGCGTGTTCGTTGTCGGGCTCGCGGTGGGTCACTTCCTCCTGCCGATCGGTCTCGCGATCTTCGTGGTCGCGATCGTCGGCTGGGTCTACGAGTACTACCGCGGGAACTTCGCCCGCTGAGCGCTGTACCTGCGAAAGGCCCCCCGGATCGTTCCGGGGGGCCTTTCCCGTGTGTGTGAGCGCGGCGTTCAGGCGCGCGTGCGGATCCGTGGAATCCCGGTGAGGGGATCGACGGGGCGGTGGTGCACGCCATCGGCATCTTCGACCGGGTAGCCCTCTCGCACCCAGTACTCGAATCCGCCGATCATCTCGCGGACCCGATACCCGAGGCGGGCGAACTCGGCCGCGCCCCGCGTACCGCCGTTGCAGCCGGGGCTCCAGCAGTACACGACGACCTCGGCGTCGGGGGAGATCTCCAGCGGCGCCCGGGCGGCGATCTCACTGTGGCGCATGTGAACCGCGCCCGTCACGCGCCCCTGGGTCCACGCCTCCGAGGACCGGACATCGACCACGACGAGCTGTTCGCCCGTGGTGCGCGCGGCGTGCACGTCGGCGGGATCCGTTTCATAGGCGAGCTTGGCGGCGAAGTAGTCGGAGCGCGAGATCATGTCTCCACGCTAGTTCCCGCTCTGGCCGCGTGGCGCAGTGAGACGGACGTCGGTCGTGCGGATTCTGCCGTTGGCCCCCGCAGTCAGTGGCGCCGCGTCATCTGCACGCGCGTTCCGTATGCGTCCAGCCCGAGGGCGTGCTCGATGCTCACGAGGGACTCGAGGAACGGCGTATCGGGAGTGCTCACGGCGAACCCGCACCTGGCGTAGAACGGGGCGTTCCAGGGAACCTCGACGTAGGTGCGCAGGGTGATGCGCTGATTCCCCCGTCGAACGCTCTCGTCCAGCGCGGCATGCACCAGCTGCCGACCGATACCCCGGCGACCGTGATCGGGGTGGACCGACAGTTGCTCGAGATGCCCATCTCCGTCGATCTGCAGGACGTGGGCGAAGCCGACGACGGTGAGCGCAGAGCGGGCGGGATGCGCGGCACGGCGCGAATCGACCACCTCGGCGACCAGGACGTAGCCATCATGGGCGGCGCGCTCGGCCGCCGTCGCCGGGGGCGGCCAGTCCTGCGCTCGGAAGCGTTGGACCAGGAGACGATCGGCCGCGAGCTCGATCTCCTCCAGAGCAGCGATGTCCTGCGGCTCCGCCGGCCGGATACGCACGCGTGTCATAGCGACGCCGCCGAGCCGATGACCGCGGGGGTGCTCCGTGTCGTTTCGTCCTGGGCCGCGTGCCCCATGTCCAGCGTGATCGGGAACGTGTCGGTCGTGGCCGATGCAGGGGTCGATGGGTTCGGCATGGACCGCGTGACAGACGCGAACCAGGGGTGCACGTCACGGGCTCCATGTCCAACGATGTGGATGTCGGTACGGGCTTCGGCGATGGGCTCAGCAGCGCCGGCGTGAGTGCCGTCAGGGGGAGCGGCGGGGGCAAGGGGGCCGGCGGCGGGGGGACCGGCGAGGGGTCCAGGAGCGACGACGTGAGTGCTGCCAGTGGGAGCTGCGGCTGTAGAGGAGGCGGTGCCGGGTCCGCCGGCGTCGTTGAGATCGTCGAGGGACAGGGATCCAGCAGCGGCGTGGGGACCGGCGAGGGGGCCAGCAGCGGCGTGGGGACCGGCGGCAGACTCAGCGGCGAGATGGAGGGCGCGTCGGGGCGAAAGCGCACGCGAGCGAGCTGGCCGAGCACTGGATGACATGAAGTGATCCTCTCATCGGTGAGACGACGAAGGCCCCGTCCGACGGGACGGGGCCTTCAGCGGGGGAGTGGCGACTACTCGTCGTCCTCCGACTTCTTCTTGCGCGGACGCTTCACGGGCTCGGTCGAGATCACCGTGCTGGGCGTGTTCGGCGTCTCGTCGACGTGAGTCTCGTCCACCGTGAGCGGGGCGTCGGGGAAGCCGGCGCGCTCGTGAGCGCCCTGGATCTCCGCGGCCTCGGCCGCCTCGTTGTCCGCCGTGACGTGGTGCTGGTGTGCATCGGCGGCGTCCACCTCGGCCTGCGTGAGCGGAGCCAGACGGTCCTCGAAGAACCAGCGCGACATCGCCGAACGAAGGTTCTCCGTCCACGGGATGCGGCCCTTGGCGTTCGGGCGCACCACGAGGGGCTCGTAGCCGTCGATGTCGATGAGCTTCCAGCGGTCGTACTTGTCGACCGGCTGGTGCACCTCGATGTACTCGCCACCGGGGAGGCGGACGATGCGGCCCGACTCGAAGCCGTGCAGCACGATCTCGCGGTCCTTCTTCTGCAGCGCGATGCAGATGCGCTTGGTGACGAAGTAGCCGATGATCGGGCCGAGGAACAGCAGCACCTGGAGCGTGTGGATCACGCCCTCCATCGTGAGCATGAAGTGCGTCGCGATGAGGTCGGACGATGCCGCCGCCCACAGCACGGCGTAGAAGATGACGCCCGCGACACCGATCGCCGTGCGCGTGGCCGCGTTGCGGGGACGCTGGGCGATGTGGTGCTCGCGCTTGTCGCCCGTGACCCACGCCTCGATGAACGGGTAGATCGCCACGATCACGATGAACAGGCCGAGCACTGCGACCGGAGCCAGGATGCCGAACGACCACGTGTGGTTCAGGAACACGATGTCCCAGTTCGACGGGGCGAGGCGCAGCGCGCCGTCCGCGAACCCGATGTACCAGTCGGGCTGCGTACCCGCCGAGACGGGGGACGGGTCGTACGGGCCGTAGTTCCAGATCGGGTTGATCTGGAAGAACGTCGCGATCAGCACGATGGTGCCGAAGACGATGAACAGGTAGCCGCCCATCTTGGACATGTACACCGGCATCATCGGGTAGCCCACGACGTTGTCGTTCGAGCGGCCGGGGCCGGCGAACTGCGTGTGCTTGTTGATGACCATGAGCATCAGGTGCAGGACGATGAAGGCGATCACCAGCATCGGGAGCAGCAGGATGTGCAGGGTGTAGAGACGGCCGACGATGTCGGTGCCGGGGAACTCGCCGCCGAAGAGGAGGAACGAGGTCCAGGTGCCGATCA
>NZ_SSDQ01000107.1:0-14297 GCF_004794315.1 Microbacterium sp. PF5
CGCCCTCGCCCTGCTCCCCGCGGCCGCGCCGCTCGCCGCGATCCCGTACCTCGGCACGCACACGCGCCGCCACCCGCTCGTGGCGCTGGCCGCCGCGCCCTTCGTCCTCGCGGGACTGCTGCTCTCCCGCTCCGCCGACCGGAAGTGAACGCATGGAACTCCTCGACGCCATCCGCCGCCGCAAGACCACCAACGGCCCGTTCCTGCCCGACCCCGTGTCGGAGGAGCACCAGCGCATCCTGCTGGAGGCGGCAGGGCGGGCGCCGTCGCAGCTGAACAGCCAGCCGTGGCGCTTCGTGGTGATCGAGAACCGCGACACCATCGAGCAGATCGCGCGCATCTCGGGCGAGAGCATGACCGAGGCGATGTCGAACGGCACCTTCTTCGAGCGCTACAAGCCGTACTTCCGGTTCAGCGAGGAGGAGATGGAGCAGAAGCGCAGCGGGATGCTGTTCGACAAGCTCCCCGCTCCGCTGCGGCCGTTCACCTCGCAGGTGTTCACGAAGCGGGGCCAGACGCTCATGAACACGTTCGGGGTGCCGAAGACGCTCGGCTCGGAGAACCGCAAGCTCGTGGCAGGGTCGCCGCTGCTTCTCGGGGTGATGCTCGACCGCAGCGAATACCGGCCGGGACAGCTGTCGTCGTTCTACTCCGTGTTCAGCATGGGGGCCGCGATGGAGAACGTGTGGCTCACCACGGTCGAGCTCGGGATGGGCATCCAGTTCATCTCCTTCCCGATGGAGGTGCCGGGGCGCTGGGACGAGATCGTGTCACTGCTGCGCGTGCCAGACGACCTGGAGCTCATGGCCGTGTACCGGCTGGGGTACCTGCCGCCCGAGCAGCGGCGCCCGGCGATCGACTGGTCGAGCAGCCAGCGCAAGCTCGCGTCGCAGTACGTCTTCCGCGAGAGCTGCGACACCCCGCAGCAGGGGTGGGACGAGCCGCTGCGCTGAGGCTCAGGGCTCGGTCGTGCGCGGGAACGACCGCAGGTCTTCCAGCGCCGGCCCCTCGATGCGCGTGCCGTCCGCGGCGAAGCGGGAGGCGTGCAGCGGGCAGTCCCACGTGCACTCCGCGTCGTTCCAGTCGAGCACCCCGCCGAGGTGCGTGCACACGGCGCTCACTGCACGGGTGACGCCGTCGACCGTCGAGATCGCCACGGGTCGCCCGCCCCGGTTCGCCACCACGCCCTCGCCCTCCGCCGGCTGCGGCACCGGCACGGGCGTGGCCTCCGCATCCACCCAGCCCTTGGTCGCCGCCGCGGCCACCTTGGCGCCCTCGACCGCGCCCCGCGCCAGATCGGCGGGAACGGTCAGCCGCGTGCCGATGCGGATCATCCACGACGGGCGCTCGCTGCGCTTCGTGCCGATGACCTCCTCGGTGAGCCGCAGCGCTGCGGCCGGGGCGTTCGACAGCCCCCACTTGGCGTACCCCGTCGCGAACCGGATGCGGCCGAGTCCGCGGGGCAGCGCCCCCACGAACGGGATGAGGTTGTGCGACTGGTAGTCCTGCGCCGACCAGCGATGCGTCTCCTCCGCGTCGGGGAAGTGCAGCCGCGTCCACGACACGAGGTCGTCGATGGCCGCGGTCTCGCCGTCCGAGCGCCCCACCGGGTGGCCGTTGCCGCCCACGACGAGCTGCGCCGTGCCCCCGGGGCCGTCGGCGTGCGACACCGGCCGGATCGACCGCGTGGGACTGTCCGCCGAGATGAACGTGCCCTCCTGCACGCCCCCGGAGACCCGGAACGATACGCAGTAGGAGCGCATCCCGGCCACCTTGGAGAAGTACAGACCTCGGTCCAGGATCGGGGTTCCGGTGGCGAGGACGATGTGCTCCGCGAACATCGGCCCGGCGGCGGTCTCGACCCGCGGGTCGGGGAGGGCATGCGCCCCGGTGACCCGGACGCCGGTGTGGAGGGTGCCGCCGTTCGCCACGAACTCCTTCGCCAGGGCGTCGGCCACGGCGACCGGGTCGATCGTGACCTGGTGGTCGAGAGCGACCGCGCCCGCGACCGGGAACGGCGTGGACAGCTCGTGCGGTGTGAGCAGCCGCGTCGGAAGTCCGGCCTCGCGGGCTGCGGCGTGCTGGTCGCGCACCGACTCCATGCCCTCGGCGCTCTGCGCGTAGGTGTGGTCGGTGCGCTGCGTGTACGACACCCCGGCGCTGTCGGCGAAGCCCGTGAGCCAGTCCATGCCGGCGCGGTTCGCGTCGACGTAGGCCTGCACGAGCGAGGCGCTGTGGTGCTGCCGGATCGTGGCGAGCTGCTTCCCCTGCAGCAGCGACAGCTTGCCGGTGTTCCCGCCGGACGCCAGTTCGGCGATTGCGCCCGACTCGAGCACCGCGACATCGAGACCGGCGCGCGTGAGCATGACCGCGGTGGAGAGCCCGGTGAGTCCCGCGCCGACGATGATCACGTCGTGCCGTGCACCCGGGTCGAAGGGGGTGCCGAGGGGCGCGGCCTGGTCGACCTTCCAGAGAGGCATCATGCGACCAGTGAACGACGGCGGCGGCCGGGCTCCCAGCGGCTTGACAACGGACGGTCGCGCTGTCATGCGGCAGTACAGTGGCCAACGTGAACCTCCGCCGCGTGCTGCTCGTCGCCCTGGGCGGCACGGTCGGCACGGCGGCGCGGCTGGCGCTCGGCCTCGCGCTGCCCGACCCCGGGGGATTCCCGCTCGCGGTGCTGCTCGCCAACCTCCTCGGGGCGCTGCTGATCGGGGTGGTGGCGGCACGGCTCCCCGCCTCGGCCGACCTGCGGCTGCTGCTCGGCACCGGGGTGCTGGGCGGCTTCACGACCTACAGCGCCTTCATGACCGGGACGGTCGCGCTGTGGGACACGGCCCCGCTGCTCGCGGTCGCCTACGCCGCCGGGAGCCTGGTGCTCGGGCTCGCTGCCGCCGCGCTCGGCCTGCGGCTCGGACGACCCCGGCGGGGAGGGGCGTCGTGAGCCCGCTACTGTTCCTCGCGGCGGCGCTCGCGGGCGGCGTCGGTGCGGTGCTGCGCTACCTGCTCGACCTCGGGGTGGCACGGCTCGCGGGGCGCCGCTTCCCGTGGGGCATCCTGGCGGTGAACCTGAGCGGGTCGTTCGCGCTCGGCCTCGTGACGTCCGCGCTTCCCGAGCAGGCGTTCGTGCTGGGGGCGGGGCTGCTGGGCGGCTACACCACGTTCAGCACGGCCATGCTCGACGCGGTGGCCCTGTGGCGCGACGGCGCGAAGCCCGCGGCGGTGTTCGACGCGGTCGGCATGCTGCTGCTCGGGCTGCTCGCGGCCGTGCTCGGCCTGGGCCTCGGCGCGCTTCTCTGATCCGCCCTTGCGCAGTGCCGGTGGGCGCCGCTACTCTCGTGCTAATCGTTTAACGCTAAACGGTTAACACTGCGTTCCACCCGCTCGTGCACCCGTCAAAGGAGACCTCGATGCCCCGCACCACCCGTCGCGCCCTCGGCGCCCTCGCCGCCTCGGCGGCCGCCGTCCTCGCGCTGTCGGCCTGCTCCTCCTCCGCCACCGGGGAGTCGTCCGACGGCGACATCACCCTCAGCTACGCCATCTGGGACGAGAACCAGAAGCCGGCCATGGAGGACATCGCCGCCGCCTACACCGAGGAGCACCCGAACGTCACGATCGAGATCCAGGTCACGCCCTACAAGGAGTACTTCACCAAGCTCCAGACCGCCGTCACCGGGGGATCCGCCGCCGACGTCTTCTGGATGAACGGCCCCAACTTCCAGCTCTACGCCTCCAACGGCCAGCTCGCCCCGCTCGACGGCGTCGACGCCTCCGACTACCCGCAGGGCCTCGTCGACCTGTACACCTACGACGGAAAGCTCTACGGCGCCCCGAAGGACTTCGACACCGTCGCCCTCTGGTACAACAAGGCGCTGTTCGACGCCGCGGGCGTGGAGTACCCCAGCGCCGGCTGGACGTGGGACGACTTCACCGCCGCGGCCGCGAAGCTCACCGACCCCGCCACGGGTCAGTACGGCATCGCCGCCAGCCAGTACGGCCAGGAGAACTTCTACAACTCGATCGCCCAGGCCGGCGGCGAGGTCATCTCCGCCGACGGGACCGAGAGCGGCTACGGCTCGCCCGAGGCGCTGGAGGGCATCGAGCTGTGGACGAACCTCATCGCGGACGGGTCCTCACCCACCGCGCAGCAGATGACCGACACCAACCCGGAGGACTTCTTCCTCTCCGGCAAGGTCGCCATGTTCCAGAACGGCTCCTGGGCCGCCATCGCCTACGCCGACAACGCCGACATCGGCGGCACGGTCGACGTCGCCCCGCTGCCGGCCGGGCCCGAGGGCAACCAGAGCGTGATCCACGGCGTCGGCAACGTCGCCAACGCCAAGAGCCCGCACCTCGACGCCGCCCGGGACTTCGCCGCCTTCGCCAGCGGGGAGCAGGCCGCGAAGATCCAGGCCGAGACCGGCACCGTGATCCCCGCGTTCAACGGCACCCAGCAGGCCTGGGTTGACGCCCTCCCGCAGTACGACCTCCAGGTGTACATCGACGCGCTCGACACCGCCGTGCCCTACCCCGTGTCGAAGAACACCTCGGCGTGGACCAGCATCGAGAGCGAGGTGCTGTCGCAGGTGTGGTCGGGTGCCGTCACCCCGAAGGACGGCCTGAAGGACCTCGCCGCACAGATGCAGACCGCGCTGGACGGCGAGCAGGAGTGAGCGCATGACCGTCATCGCGCCCCGCGCGGTCGCGCCGACGGCCGAGCGGACGCCGGAGGCCCGCCCCTCCGGTGTCCGCCGCCGGCGCCGCACCCCCGGCGCCTCGCCCTGGTGGGCCCTGGTGTTCCTCGGCCCCACCGCCCTCGGCCTGGCCGTGTTCTACCTGTGGCCGACCGTGCGCACGCTCATCATCTCGTTCACCAAGTCGGGGCCGTTCGGCGGCTCCGAGTGGATCGGCTTCGACAACTACGCGCGACTCCTCCAGGACCCCGAGCTGCTCGGCGCGCTGCGCAACACCGCCGTCTACACCGTGATCGCCCTGATCGGCATCCCGATCGCCGTCGGCATCGCCGCCCTGCTCAACACCACCGGCCTGAAGGGGCGCAGCGCCTACCGCACGCTCTACTTCATCCCCGTCGTGACCATGCCCGCCGCCATCGCGCTGGTGTGGCGCATGATCTACAACGGCGACTACGGCGTGCTCAACGCCGCGCTCGCCGCGGTGGGCATCGAGGGGCGCAGCTGGCTGACCGACCCGAACACCGCGCTCGTCGCGATCGCCGTGGTCGGCATCTGGGCCGGACTCGGAACCAACATCGTCATCTTCCTCGCCGGGCTGCAGGGCATCCCCGACACGATCATGGAGGCGGCCGACCTCGACGGCGCCGGACCCGTGCGGAAGTTCTTCTCGATCACGATCCCGCTGCTGTCGCCGTCGATCTTCTTCGTGAGCGTGATCAGCGTGATCGGCGCGCTCCAGGTGTTCGACCTCGTCTACATGATGCTCGGCCGCAGCAACCCCGCGATGCCGAACACCCGCACGGTCGTCTACCTGTTCTACGAAGCCGGATTCCTCGACAACGACCGCGGCTACGCGGCCGCCGTCGCGTTCCTGCTGCTGCTCATCATCCTCGTGCTGACCATCGTGCAGTTCCGGCTCCAGAAGAAGTGGGTGCACTATGAGTGACGTCTCCCTCGACACCCGGGCCGTGGTCGGCGCCGCGTCCACGCGCTCGCGCGGCGCCGGACGCCCCCGCAACCGCGGGCTGTGGATCGTGCACGTGGTGCTGATCCTCGGCGCCGTGCTCATGGTGTTCCCGTTCGTCTGGCAGCTGCTGACCTCGTTCAAGACGCTGTCCGACTCGGTGCAGGTGCCGCCCTCGTTCCTGCCGCGCGAGTGGGTGTTCACGAACTTCGCCGAGGTGTTCGACTCGATGCCGTTCGGCCAGATGTTCCTCAACTCGGTGCTGCTGACGGTCGGCCGCACCGTGGGGCAGGTCGCGCTGTGCACCATGGCCGGCTACGCCTTCGCGCGCATCCCGTTCCCCGGCCGCAACGCGCTGTTCGTCGTGTTCCTGTCGGTGCTGATGGTGCCGTCGCAGCTCTACCTGCTGCCGCAGTACGAGATCATCCAGTCGCTCGGCTGGCTCAACACGCTCCAGGCGCTCATCGTGCCCGGCATCTTCAGCGCCTTCGGCACCTTCCTGATGCGGCAGTTCTTCCTGTCGATGCCCGCCGAGTTGGAGGAGGCGGCGCGCATCGACGGCGCGAATCCGTGGCAGACCTTCTGGCGGATCATGGTTCCGCTCGCGAAGCCTGGCATCATCGCACTTGTGGTGTTCACCGTGCTGTGGTCCTGGAACGATCTGCTGTGGCCGCTGATCGTGACCACCGACCCCGCGAAGATGCCGCTGTCGGTGGGGCTCTCCCAGCTCGTCGGCATCCACGGCACCGACTACCCGGTGCTGATGGCGGGCGCCCTGCTCGCGACGCTGCCCATGCTGGTGACCTTCATGATCCTGCAGCGGCAGTTCATCCAGGGCATCGCGTTCAGCGGGACGAAGGGCTGAGTCATGGCACAGCGTGAACACGTCCCGGCCCGCCGCCCGACCCTGCGGATGGTCGCCGAGCGCGCCGGGGTATCGACCGCGACCGTGTCGTACGTGTTCTCCGGACGGGCGGGTGCCAGCGGCGCCGGTGTCGCCGAGGCCACGGCCGCCCGGGTGCTCGCCGCGGCGGAGGAGCTGAACTACCGCCCGAACACCGCGGCGCGCGCCATCCGCACCGGGCGCAGCGGCATGGTGCAGCTCTCCCTGCACATGCTCAGCGACCCGTGGTCGCTCGCGGTGGCCGACGCCGTGAACGCCGAGGCCAACAAGCACGGCCTGACCACGCTGATCCTCGCGGACGGCGACTGGCACGCCGCGCTCGACCGCGTGGAGAGCGACGTGGCCTACCTCGACGGGGTGGGCCTGGACGAGGAGGACGCCCGGCGGCTGGGCGACCTCGTCAAGCGCGGACAGCGGCTCGTCGTGTTCTCGGAGCACCTGGAGCCGGACGGCTTCGACGTGATCCGCTCCGACGCGATCCCCGGGTGCGAGCTCGCGATGGACCACCTCCTGGAACGGCACACCGCCATCGGCTGCATCGCCGCGGAGGGGGCCGTGCGCCTCGCGGGGACGCAGGTGACGCGGTACACGCCCTACGTCGAGAAGCTCGCGGCGGCCGGGATCGAGCGCACGCCGGAGTGGACCGTGACCTACGCGGAGACCCAGGCGAGCGCGTTCACCGCGGCCATCGAGCTGCTGTCGCGGGACGATCGCCCGGACGCCGTCTACGCCACGACCGACTTCGCCGCGATCGCCGCGATCAACGCCGCCCACATGCTCGGGCTGCGGGTGCCGCACGACGTCGCGGTGATCGGCGTCGGCAACACCCCCGACGCCCGGCTCATCGCCCCGACGCTGACCACGGTCGGCCCCACCGACTTCTACGAGCGGCAGGCGCGCATCATCGTCGACCGCGCCCTCGAGAGCGATCCGTCGCCGGGAACCTTGCACGAGTTCCCGTGGTCGCTCGTCCCCGGCGGCTCGACCGACCTCGACGCCCCCGCCCCGCGCGCCCGCTGAGCCGCGACCCCTCTCTGCATCGACTTTCACGAAGGACTTCTGTTGGACCTCCACATCGGCATCATCGGCTTCGGCGCGCGCTCCACCCTCCACGAGGAGGTGCACCGCCCGGGTCACGGCTCCCGCATCACGGCGGTGTGCGACCTCTCGCCCCGCGCCAGGGACGACGCCCGCGCGCTCGTGCCCGACGCCCTCATCACCGACTCGCTCGACGACCTGCTCGCCTCGGGCGTCGACGCGGTCATGGTGCTCACGCCGGACGACACCCACGCCGCCCTGACGATCCGGGCGCTGGAGGCCGGGGTGCCCGTGTTCTGCGAGAAGCCGCTCGCGATCGACCTCGCTGACGCCGACCGCATGCTCGCCACCGCGCGGCGCACCGGCACCCGTCTCTACATCGGGCACAACATGCGTCACATGCCCGTGATCACCCTGATGCGCGACCTGATCCGGCAGGGGCGCATCGGCCAGGTCAAGGCCGTGTGGGTGCGGCACTTCGTCGGCCACGGCGGGGACTTCTACTTCAAGGACTGGCACGCCGACCGCAGCCGCACCACCGGGCTGCTGCTGCAGAAGGGCGCCCACGACCTCGACATCATCCACTGGCTCGCCGGCGCCTACACGGAGCGGGTCGCGGCGATGGGCGGGCTGAGCGTGTACGGCGACATCGCCGACCGCCGCGACCGCACGGGGGAGCGGATGCCCGACTGGTTCAGCATGGACAACTGGCCGCCCACGGCGCTCACCGGGCTGCACCCCGTGGTCGACGTGGAGGACATCTCGATGGTGAACCTGCAGCTCGAGGGCGGGATCCTCGCGTCGTACCAGCAGTGCCACTTCACGCCGGACTACTGGCGCAACTACACGGTGATCGGCACCGAGGGCCGCATCGAGAACCTCGGCGACGTGGCCGGCAGCGAGGTGCGGCTGTGGAACCGGCGGCACGCGGGAGCGGCCCCGGCCGACGAGACCTTCATCGTGCCGGAGGTGCCGGACGCGGGCCACGACGGGGCGGACGCCCTGCTCGTCGCCGAGTTCCTCCGGTTCGTGCGACACGGCGGGCTCACCGCGACCTCGCCGGTCGCAGCGCGCGAGGCCGTGGCGGCCGGGATCCTCGCGACCGCGTCGCTGCGCGGAGACGGCTCGGCGATCGCGGTGCCGCCGCTCGACCCCGACCTCGTGGCCTACTTCGAGCGCGGACAGGTCGAGACCGCCGCGGCCTGAGCCGACGCGGAGCCGCGGCTCCCAGGCTCCTCACACCGGAGCGAATGTACAAACGTACATGTACGGGTGTGCGGGAGGTGCGGGATGGCGGAGAGCGGGCGTCGACGGCGCGACCCCGAAGCGCGCCGCCGGGAGATCGTGACCGCCGCGGCCGAGCTGATCGTCGAGGTCGGCGCCGAGGCCATCACGCACCGCATGGTCGCCGCCAGGGCGGGGGTGCCGCTCGGCGCCACGACGCAGTACTTCGCCACGCTCGACGACCTCCGCGGCGCCGCGTTCCGCGCCCTCGCCGACGAGATCGAGTCCCGGCTCGACGGCGTGCGGCAGACCCTCGCCGAGCAGGGAGCGGGGCCCGGGGTGATCGCGGCCCTCGTGTGCCGGAGCGCCGAAGACGGCCACGCCGTGCAGGCCGACCGCGCCGTGGTCACCGCGGCCGTGCACGACCCGCGACTGCGCGAACTCGCCCGCCACCTGTCGGACCGCCTGGTCGACCTGCTCGAGCCGACCTATGGCGCCGACCGCGCCAAAGCGGCGATGATCTTCATCGACGGGGTCATGTGGAGCACGCACATCCGCGACGACCGCCTCGATCAGTCCTTCCTCGAGACCGCACTGGCGCGGATCCTCGGAGATCCCCTCTCCACCCCCTCCGCCGCGACAGCCACCCCCTGACACCGAGGAACACGCCTTGTCGAAACTCGCCATCCTCAGCCTGAAGAACCGCGCCCTCATCGCGCTCGTGACGATCGTCGCGGCCGTGTTCGGCGGGCTCGCGCTCACCAACCTCAAGCAGGAGCTGATCCCCTCGCTCGAGCTGCCCGCGCTCGTGGTCATGACGACGTACCCCGGCGCCTCGCCCGAGGTGGTCGAGAACGACGTCTCCACCCCGATCGAGTCCGCGATCCAGGGCGTGCCCGACCTGGAGTCGACCACCGCGACCAGCACGACCAATGCGTCGATCGTGCAGGCGATGTTCGCGTACGGGACGAACCTCGCCACGGCCGAACAGAAGATCCAGCAGGCGATCAACCGCATCTCCTCGCAGCTGCCGGAGGACGTCACGCCGCAGGTGCTGTCGGTGTCGATCGACGACTTCCCGGTGATCCAGGTGGCCGTGACCGGCTTCGACGACGCCGACAACGCGCAGGCCCAGCTCGAGAGCGTCGCCATCCCCGACCTGGAGGACGTGGACGGCGTCAACGCGGCCGAGATCGTCGGCGGGGTCGGCCAGCGCATCACCATCACGCCCGACGTGGGCCGCCTGGCCGCCGAGGGGCAGAGCACGCAGGCGATCAGCTCGGCCCTGCAGCAGAACGGCACGCTGTTCCCCGGCGGCGACATCACCGAGAACGGCGAGACCCTGACCGTGCAGACCGGGGCCAAGATCGCCTCGGTCGACGAGATCGCCGCGCTGCCCCTCGTCGGCACCTCCCTCACGATCGGCGACGTCGCGACGGTCGCCCAGGCGTCCGACCCGGTCACCTCGATCTCCCGCGTGGACGGGAAGGATGCGCTGTCGATCTCGATCACCAAGCTCCCCGCCGCCAACACGGTCGAGGTGTCGCAGGGGGTGATCGCCGCGCTCGACGAGATCGGCAAGGCACTGCCCGACGCGGAGTTCACGGTCGTGTTCGACCAGGCGCCGTTCATCGTGCAGTCCATCGACACGCTCGCCACCGAGGGCCTGCTCGGCCTCGTGATGGCCGTGCTCGTGATCCTCGTGTTCCTGCTTTCGGTGCGCTCGACCCTGGTCACGGCGATCTCGATCCCGACCTCCGTGCTCATCACGTTCATCGGGCTGCAGGCGTTCGGCTACTCGCTCAACGTGCTGACCCTCGGGGCGCTGACGATCGCGATCGGCCGTGTGGTCGACGACTCGATCGTGGTGATCGAGAACATCAAGAGGCACTACGTCGGCGACGCCGACAAGGGCGATGCGATCCGGCTCGCGGTGCGGGAGGTCGCCGCGGCGATCACCGCGTCGACGATCACGACCGTGGCGGTGTTCCTGCCGATCGTGTTCGTCGGCGACATGGTCGGCGAGCTGTTCCGGCCGTTCGCGATGACCGTGACGATCGCGATGGTGGCGTCGCTGCTGGTCGCGCTCACGATCGTGCCGGTGCTCGCGTACTGGTTCCTCAAGCCCGGCAAGCCGCTGCTCGACGAGCACGGGAACGCGATCGACCCCGAGCACCCCGACGCGCCGCCGACGGCACTGCAGCGCGGCTACCGGCCGATCCTCGGCTGGACGCTGAAGCACTCCGGACTCACGGTGGTCCTCGCGGTGGTCGTGCTCGGCGCGACGCTCGCCGCGGCCCCGCTCATGAAGGTCAACTTCCTCAGCGACTCCGGGCAGAACACCATGACGGTGACGCAGGATCTCGGGCCGACCGCGAGCCTGGAGGCCAAGTCCGACGCGGCAGCGCCCGTGGAGGAGGCGCTGCTCGACATCGACGGCATCGAGCACGTGCAGGCCTCGATCGGGTCGAGCGGCTCCGCCCTGCGCGACGCCTTCTCCGGCGGCGCCGGCATCACCTACTCGGTGCTCACCGACGGCGACGCCGACCAGGAGAAGCTGCGCGCCGAGGTGCAGGACGCGATCGACGGCCTCGGCGACGAGGTCGGAGACGTCACCGTGGCCTCCTCCGCCGGCTTCGGCTCCAGCGACATCGAGATCACCGTCACCGCCTCGAACGGCGACGACCTCGCCACCGCCACCTCGGCGCTGGTGGAGGAGCTCGACGGGCGCGACGGCATCGGCCAGGTGACCGACAACCTCGCCGAGGCGCTGCCCTACATCGCGGTCGTGGTCGACCGGGAGGCCGCGGCCCAGGTCGGGCTGTCGGAGGTCGCGGTGGGCTCGATCGTGTCGAACACCATGCGCCCGCAGCAGATCGGGTCGGTCGAGATCGACGACACCGCTCTCACGGTGTACCTCGTGAACCCCGCGCCGCCGACGACCGTGGAGGCGCTGCAGCAGCTCGCCATCCCGACCGCCGCGGGCATCGTGCCCCTGCAGGACATCGCGACGGTCGAGCAGCGCAACGGCCCCACCTCGATCACGACCGAGCAGGGCCGCCGGACCGCGACGGTCACGGTCCCGCCCGCGTCGGACAACCTCGCGGTGGCCACGCAGTCGGTGAGCGCCGCCATCGCCGCGGTCGACCTGCCCGACGGTGCTTCGGCCGAGGTCGGCGGTGTCGCCTCGCAGCAGGCCGACTCGTTCTCGCAGCTGGGTCTCGCGATGCTCGCGGCCATCCTGATCGTGTACGTGGTGATGGTCGCGACCTTCAAGTCGCTGCGCCAGCCGCTGCTGCTGCTCGTGTCGGTGCCGTTCGCGGCGACCGGCGCCATCCTGCTGCAGATCGTGACGGGCGTGCCCCTGGGCGTGGCCTCGCTGATCGGCGTGCTGATGCTGATCGGCATCGTGGTCACGAACGCGATCGTGCTGGTCGACCTCGTCAACCAGTACCGAGAGAAGGGGCTGTCGACCGCTGACGCGGTGATGGCGGGAGGCGAGAAGCGTCTGCGCCCCATCCTGATGACCGCGCTCGCCACGATCCTCGCGCTGACGCCGATGGCGCTCGGCATCACGGGTCACGGCGGGTTCATCTCGCAGCCGCTCGCGATCGTCGTGATCGGCGGACTCATCTCCTCGACCGTGCTCACCCTGATCGTGCTGCCGACGCTGTACAACCTCGTCGAGGGCGCGAAGGAGCGGCGCCGCGCACGGCGGGGCGACGGCGGCGCGGGCGACGACGGTTCCGGTCCGGACGCCCCGGCGTCACCCGACGCGCCCACCGGAGCGGCCGCGCAGCCCGTCATCGCGGGAGCCACGGTCCACGCGGACGGCACGCCGGTCAGTCGCCGCGAGCTGCGCGATCACCACGGCGAGTAGAGCGCACCACGACTCCGCGGAAGGGGCCCCGATGCACATCAGACGATGGGGATCGGGGCCCTTCGCTCGCGGATCGGAGGTGGTGCGTCGGCCTCAGCCGAACGTGATGCCCCACTCCAGCATCCAGGTCTCGCCCTGAGCCAGGCGGCGCAGGCCGATCCCGCTGTTGAACGCGTCGGCGGGGGCCGTCATCGGTTCGATCGCGACGGCGAGCGGCGTGCCGGGGTAGTTCCGCGCCGTGTACACCTGGGCGACGTCGAAGCCCTCGCCCTGCCACAGCGTGACCGTGCGGCCGTCGGGCGCGGTGAGGGTGTGGCGCACGCGGCCGTCGGCGTCGCGGTCGAGATCGGTCAGCCCGGTGTCGAGCGTCGCATCGCCCAGGCGCAGCCCCGTGCGCAGCGCCGGATCGGCGGGCCGGGTGCCGACCGGCAGCAGGCGGTCGTCGGTCTCGAAGGCGGTCTGCGCGGGAACCCGCAGCACCAGCTCGTGCGGGTCGACGTCGCCGATCGTCACGAACGGGTGCGTGCCGAGCGCGACCGGCGCCGCGGACTCCGACCAGTTCGTGATGGTGTGCGTGACCTCGATGCCGTCGGCGGTGAGCACGTAGGCGACCGAGGTCTCGAGCAGATACGGGTAACCCGTCTGCGGATACACCGTGGCGCGCAGGGTCGCCGCGGCGTCGGTCTGCTCGACCGCGTACGGCGTGAAGCGGAGCAGGCCGTGGCTGGCATTGGCCGTCTTGGGCTCGGAGACCGTGAGCTGGCGGACCGTGCCCTCGTCGTCCCAGCGGCCGTCGCGGATGCGGTTGGGCCAGGGGACGAGCACGACGCCGGAGCACGACGGGGTGGGGGCGTCGAGCGGGTACGGGGGCACGAGGTCGACCTCGCCGATGCGGAGGGAGCGCAGCGACGCGCCGACCTGGGCGATCTGCGCTGTCACCTCGCCGAGTCCGAGGTGCACCTGGAGGCCGGTGGGGGAGACGGGGGTCACCCCGTCATCGTAGTGGGGCGCGGGTCGCTCCCAGGGTCGGCCGGTACACTGGCATGGTCGGCTTCGGACACCCGCGCAGGGCGCGGACGTTTTTCAGTGTGTGAAGTGTGAGTCCAGGGGCCGATGGTGAACGTCGATCGACGTGAATCAACCATCACAGGAATGGCCCCGGCCGCAGATCGTCCGGAACTCCGCATCCGTCGGAGTGCTCGCGCGCGTGCGCAGCGCTGTTCTCGTGCGAGAACGCAGAAGGACACCCCCCGCATGCCCAAGAACAAGAAGCCCAAGGGCGGCCGCGCCGCCGCCAACTTCGAGCCGCGCTACGGCGCCAAGAAGACCTCCTTCCACGAGCGGCACCGCGGTGCGCCCGCCCGTGACGGTGCGCGCGACGAGCGCGGTACCAGGGTCGACGCGGGCGACCGCCGCTCGACCGCCGGCTACGACCGTCGCCCCGGCAGCCGCAGCCCCAACCACCGCGGCTACCGCCCGGAGGAGACCGAGTCGGGCGCGCCCAAGCGCCGCTGGACCTCGCAGGAGCGCGCGGGCCGCGACGAGGCCCGCGGCATCCGCAACCGCGCCGAGTCCGGTCGCCGCGGGCCTCGT
>NZ_SSDQ01000108.1:0-20303 GCF_004794315.1 Microbacterium sp. PF5
CGCATCGGGGAGCTCGCGGGCGACCTGCTTCTCCAGGACCGTCACGGCCTCGTCCGACAGCAGGATCAGGCCGTCGAGCTCTTCGCGCACGCGCTTGTACGCCACGTTGCGCTCGGCCTGCGTCGCCGACTCGTCGACCGCGACCTTCAGCAGCTGCTGGGCGCGGTCGAGGCGCTTGCGCTCCGCCTCCGTGAAGGTGGAGTCGCGCAGCCGGCGGGCATCCTTCTCGGCGATCTCGAACGCCACCGCGTAGTCGCCCACGGCCTGCAGGTACTCCGCGATCTGGTGCTCCGACAGCGGCGCATCGGCCGAGGCGGGGCGCAGCGCGTCGGCGGTCTTCTTGGCGCGCAGGAACGCGGCGGTGAGCGGCTGCCGTCCGTCGCTCATCGCGGGGAAGGCGATCAGCTTCGCCACGTCGAGCTCGTAGTCGAGCCAGCGGGCCGTGATCTCGTCGTGCTCGGCGAACAGCCGCGTCAGCAGGTCGTCGGTCGACACGGGGGCCGTGGTGTCGACCACCGACGGGCCGCGGCGCTTCGCCTCGCGGCCCAGGGCGCGGGCCTCGATCTCGGCGGTCTTCAGCTGCGCCTTCATGCGCAGCGTCTCCAGGCGGCGTTCGTGACGGCGCTTCGAGCTGCGCTCCCACGCCTTCGCCACGCCTCCGGCCATGCCCATGAGCGGGAAGACGAGCCACCAGTAGTGCCCCGCGAAGGTCCAGAAGCCCTGGATGAACTCGTCCATGATGGGTTCAGCCTACTGCGCAGGGGCCGGGCGCCGGCGGCCGTCCGTCGGCTCGGATCGTCAGCGTCCGCGGTGGTGGACCCGCGCCGCGAGGCAGACCGCGGCTAGGGTGGGCGCAGAGCCGGCCGGGCGGGGGCGCGGCATCGTCGTCCGCCGCCGGTCGCTGTGGAGGAGGACAGCATGGAGACGAAGAACGTCGCGATCGTCGGCATCGAGAACACTCATGCCACCGAGATCGTCCGTCACCTCAACGGGGAGGAGGCAGCCGACCTCCCGGTGCGGGTCTCGGCCCTCGTCGCGGGCGAGGTGGAGCGCACCAGGGAGCTCGCCGAGCTCGGAGCCATCACTCGCATCGCCCCCGAGGTGTCTGAGCTCAACGGCGCGGTCGACGCGCTCATCGTGACCAGCCGTGACGGGGCGCTCCACCGCGCGCTCGCCGTGCCGTTCCTCGAGGCCGGCACTCCCGTCTGGGTCGACAAGCCGCTGGCCACGACGCTCGACGACGCCGACGCGATCCTCGCCGCGGCCGAGCGTGGCGGCACGACCGTCACCTCTTTCTCGACGCTCCGCTGGCTCGACGACACCGCGGCGATCGCCGACGCCGTGGCCGGGGTCGGCGCGCTCCAGTCGCTCACCGTCTCGGGCCCGGCCGACGCCGACAGCCCGCACGGCGGCCTCTTCTTCTACGGCATCCACCACGCCGACGTCGCCCAGCACCTGCTGCCCGGCGCGGCGGAGGGCGTGGAGGTCGAGCGGGCCGACGGCCGTGTCGTCGCGCGCTACCGCGTCGGCGGCGTGCCGGTGGTGCTGGACTTCGTGCGGCCCGAGGGCGACGCGGCCACGCCGTTCCACGTGACGGCGGTCGGTACGGGCAGCACGGTCGCGCGCGACATCGAGGTCGGCCCCGACTACGTGCGGCCCGGAGTCGACGCGTTCGTGCGGATGCTGCTCACCGGCGAGACCCCGGTCCCGGTCGCCCAGCTGCGCGAGCCCATCGCGGTGCTGGAGCAGATCACGCGCGCGCTCTGATGCTCCGGCGTCGCGGAGGTGGGAGGCGTTCCTCCGCGCGACTCCTTGGGCGCCAGATATCGAACGCCCGCACCGGTGACCACGCGGCCGATCTCAGCGCTTCGTGAGGTCTTGCGCGAGCATCACGATGATGCCGCTCGGGCCGCGCAGATACGTGAGCTTGTACACGTCCCGGTAGGTGGCGACGCCGCGCAGCGGGTGGCAGCCGTGCCGGGCGGCGATGGCCAGTGACGCGTCGATGTCGTCCACGGAGAAGGCGACGCGGTGCATGCCGATCTCGTTCGGCAGTGTGGGCTCGGTCTCGATCGCGGCGGGGTGGAGGTACTCGAACAGTTCGAGCTGCCCCTGGCCGTCGGGCGTCTGCAGCACGGCGATCCTCGCGTGGTTGCCGTCGAGCCCCACCGCGGTCGACGCCCACTCGCCGCTCACCTCGTCGCGCCCGACCACCTCCAGCCCGAGGTCGGTGAAGAAGGCGATCGTGGCTTCCAGGTCGCGCACGGCGATCCCGACGTTCTCCAGGTGGATGGGCATGCCGCGATGCTACGCCGTGCCGTGTCGTGGTGTCAGCGGCCGAGCTTCTCCGCGCACGCGACGCAGTACTCGGCGAACGGTCGCACCTCCAGCCGCCCGGCGGGGATGGGTTTCCCGCAGTTCGCGCAGACGCCGTAGGTGCCCGCATCGAGACGGGCCAGCGCGTCGTCCACCTGCTGCAGCTCCACCGCCGCAGCCTCGGCCAGCCCGGTGAGCCGTGACCACTCCGACGACAGCGTCACACCCTCGGGGTCGTGCTCGTCGTCGTCGTTCGAGCCCTCGCGGTCGTGCATGAGCTCGTCGAGCGTGGCCGCGGTCGCTCGCACCCGCCCTTCCGCCTCGGCGCGCAGTCGTTCCAGCAGCACGCGCGGATCCTCACTCATCCGCCCACTCTAGGCGCGCCTTCCGACACCGGCGCGCGCCTGCCGCGTGGCTCACTCGTGCGCGCGGCGCTCCGCCCGGGTGCGCGGGGGCTGCACCGCGGGGATGGAGTCGGTGTGCACGGCGGGGTGGTCGCGCTCCAGCGCCGCGCCCTCCATGTCGACGTTCGGGATGAGACGGTCGAGCCACCGCGGCAGCCACCACGCCGAACGGCCGAGCAGATGCATGAGCGCGGGCATCAGCAGCATCCGCACCACGAAGGCGTCGAGCAGCACGCCGAACGCGAGCCCGAACCCGATCGAGCGGATGATGGTCGACTCGGAGAAGATGAACCCGCCGAACACCGAAACCATGATGAGCGCCGCGGCGATCACGACCGAGCGGCCCGCGCGGAAGCCCTGGGCGACGGCATCTCGTGCGGAGGCGCCGTGCACGTACGCCTCGCGCATGCCCGAGGCGAGGAACAGCTGGTAGTCCATCGCGAGCCCGAACAGGATGCCGACGAGGATCACCGGCAGGAAGCTCAGGATCGGCCCGGTGCTGTGCAGGCCGATCAGGTCGGCGCCCCACCCCCACTGGAACACCGCGACGATCAGGCCGTACGTCGCGAACAGCGACAGCACGAAGCCGCCGGTCGCGATCAGCGGCACGAGCAGCGAGCGGAACACCACGATCATGATGAGCAGCGACAGCCCGACCACCACCACGAGGTACAGCGGCAGCACCGCCGCCAGGGCCTCGGAGATGTCGATGTTGATGGCGGCCTGACCGGCGACGCCGAGCGTGATGTCGCCGTCGATCGCGGGCAGCGCACGCAGGTCCTGCACGAGCTTCTCGGTCGAGGCGCTGTTCGGCCCCTCCTCCGGCAGCACCTGGAACGCGAGGAGCGTGTTGTCGTCGGAGGTGGCGATGGGTGCCACGGCGGCTACGTCGTCCTGCTCCGCGATCTTCTCCGCCACCGTCACCTGGGTGGCGAGCAGGTCGTCGTCGCTCACGGCGTCGTCCAGCGTCGCGGTCACCAGGAGGGGACCGTTCGCGCCCTCGCCGAACTGCTCCTCGACCGCCTGGAACGCGCGGTAGCTGGTGGAGTCGGACGGTTCGCTCGACCCGTCCGGCAGCCCCAGGCGCATCGACATCGACGGGATCGCGATGATGAGCAGCGCGACGATGCTGACGACCGCGGTGACCACGGCGCGCAGGGTCGACATGCGGCGCACGGGCTTGCCCGCCGCGTGCTCCTGCCCGATCGTCGCGCGGGCCTTGCGGCTCAGCAGTCGCGTGCCGACGAGGCCGAGGATCGCGGGGGCGAGCGTGATGGCCACGAGGACCGCGACCGCGACGCACACCGCGCCGACCGTGCCCATGAGCCCGAGGAACGGCACTCCGGTGACGTTGAGCGCGAGCAGCGCGACGATCACGGTCGTACCGGCGAACACGACCGCCGTGCCCGAGGTGCCGGTGGCGAGCCCGATCGACTCGCGCACGGGCGACCCGGCGAGCAGCTGCTTGCGGTGCCTGTTGACGATGAAGAGCGAGTAGTCGATGCCGACCGCGAGACCCAGCATCACACCGAGCACGGGAGTGACCGAGGCCATGTCGACCACGCCGGAGAAGGCGAGCGAGGCGGTGACGCCGACCCCGACTCCCACGACCGCCGTGACGATGGGCAGCGCGGCGCCGATCAGCGAGCCGAGCATCACGATGAGCACGACCGCGGCGAACGCGAGCCCGATGGCCTCGCCCACGCCGAAGATCTCGGGCACGCCCTGCGCGATGTCGGTGCCGAAGTCGACCGTGACCCCGTCGATCTTCTCGTCCTGGAAGTGCGCGATGGTGGCCTGCTTGACCTCTTCGGACAGCTCCAGGCGCGGGTCGGTGAACGACACGTTGACGATCGCGGTGGAGCCGTCTTCCGAGACGACGCCGATGCCGTCCGTCAGGTCGAGCAGGCGGGAGCCGAGTTCGACCTGCTCCGCGTTCGCGTCGAGCTCGGTGCGGTTCGCGTCGATCGTCGCCTGCTGCGCCTCCAGCTGTGCGAGCTGCGCGTTGAGGGCGGCGAGCTGCGCGTCGAGGGCGGCGGTCTGCTCCGCGGGCGCTCCGGCGGCTTCGGCCTGTGCCCGCGCCGCGGTGAGCTGATCGAGTCCGCCCTGGAGCTGGGTGCGACCCGCGTCGAGCTGCGCCTGTCCGGCGTCGAGCTGCGTGCGTCCGCTGTCGAGCTGCGCCTGCCCGTCGGTGAGCTGCTGCGCCTGGTCGGCCTGCTGCTGCTGGGCGTCGAACGGGTCGACCACCGAGGCGACGCCGTCGAGGCCTTCCGCGCTCGCGGCGAGGTCGGAGATCGCCTGCTTCTGCTCGTCGGTGAAGGGCTCGCCGTCGTCGGTGCGGTACACGACCGTGCCGGTGCCGCCCGCGGTGTCTGGCAGCTTCTTCGCGAGCTGGTCGGTGACCGCGCCCGACGCGGTGCCGGGGATGTCGAAGCTGTTGCTCAGCGTGCCGCCGAGGGTGAGGAAGGCGCCGACGCCGATGCCGAGGATCACGACCCACGAGACGATCACCGTCCACGCCCTGCGCGCAGCGAAAGAACCCAGACGGAACAGCAGTGAGGCCACGTGATCTCCTTCAGACGAAAAGATCATACGGCACGTCTCGTCTAGGGTTCTGTGGCTATCCTGAACGCATGGTGAACGTGCATCGCAGCGGCCCTGTGCGCAGCACCGCGGCCCGCGAGGCGATCCTCGCCGCCACGGCTCGGCTCTTCCACAACCAGGGCTACGACCGGCTCACGATCGAGGGCATCGCGAAAGAGGCCGGGGTCGGCAAGCAGACCATCTACCGCTGGTGGCCATCGCGGGGGGCTCTCATCGGCGAGTGCCTGGCCGAAGGGCTCCTGGTCCCGGTCGACTTCGTCGTGCCCGACACGGGAGACCTCTCCGCCGACGTCGAGACGTGGCTGCGCAGCGTCCTCGCGATCCTGGAGGAACCGCAGGGCGGGGTGCTGCTGCGCTCCCTCGTCGCCGCCGCCACCGAAGACGCCTCGGTCGGCGCGCACCTGGGCGAGAGCCTCGGCGTGGAGAAGTACCTCGTCGAGCGGCTGCGCGGCGGCATCCGGGATGGGCAGCTCGCCGACGACGCCCCGGTCGAGCAGCTCGGTCGCGCCATCCTCGGGGCGATCATCGTCGAGGCGCTCGGCCGCGAAGCCCACGACCCGGGCTCGGTCGTCGCCCTGACCCGCTTCCTCTTCCGCTGACGCCCGTCGCCTTGTCGCCGGCGTGGTTCCTGAGCGAGCGAAGCGAGACGAAGGGTCAGCCGAGGAGGATCGTGAGCACGGTCGCGCCGCCGCCACCGAGGATCAGCGCCACGATGACCGTCCACGCCACGATGCGGATGCGCCGGTTGCGCTTCTCGCCGAGGTCGCCGTAGTCCTCGCTGAGGTTGTCGCTCATGCGTCCACCGGCTCCGTCACGGTCGGGCCGAAGTACGACGGCAGCGTGGCCTGCGAGCGCTCGCGCAGCTCGGCGGCCGACACGGTGAACACGTCCTGCACCTCGAGCTGCGGCTCGCTGTCGGTCACGCCGATGCGCATCACCGGGTAGCCGCGGCCCTCGCACAGCCCGCGGAACTTCACGTCGTCCTCGCGGGGCACGGTCACGATCACGCGACCGGTCGACTCGGAGAACAGCGCGGTGGCGGCGTCCACCCCGTCGCGGTCCATGATCTCGGTGAGCCACACGCGGGCGCCGACGCCGAAGCGCATCACGCCCTCCGCGAGCGCCTGCGCCAGGCCGCCCTCGGACAGGTCGTGCGCGGACGAGATCAGCCACTCGTCGCGGGCCGCAGCGAGCAGGCCCGCGAGGCGCTTCTCACCCGCGAGGTCGACCTTCGGCGGGCGACCGCCGAGGTGCTGGTGCACGACCTCGGCCCACGCGGAGCCCGACAGCTCGGTCTGTGTGGTGCCGAGCAGGTAGATGTTCTGCCCCTCGTCCTGCCACCCCGACGGGATGCGGCGGGACACGTCGTCGATGATGCCGAGCACGCCGACGAGCGGGGTCGGGTGGATCGGCACGTCGCCGGTCTGGTTGTAGAACGAGACGTTGCCGCCGGTGACCGGGGTGCCCAGCTCGTAGCAGCCGTCGGCCAGGCCGTCGACCGTCTGCCCGAACTGCCACATGACCTCGGGGTTCTCGGGGGAGCCGAAGTTGAGGCAGTCGGTGATCGCGGTGGGCGTGGCGCCCGTCACGGCCACGTTGCGGTAGGCCTCCGCGAGCGCGAGCTGCGCCCCCGCGTACGGGTCGAGCTGGCAGTAGCGGCCGTTGGCGTCGGTCGCGATGGAGAACCCGAGGCCCGACTCCTCGTCGACCCGGATCATGCCCGCGTCGTCGGGGAAGCTCAGGGCGGTGTTGCCGAGCACGTAGTAGTCGTACTGGTTGGTGATCCAGCGGGTGTCGGCGAGGTTCGGGCTCGCGACGAGCGACAGGAACTGCTCGCGCAGCGTCTCCGGGTCGTTGGCGCGCGGCAGGTTCTCGGCGGCGTCGGCCTGCAGGGCGTCGATCCAGGTGGGGTACGCGACCGGGCGGTCGTACACGGGGCCGTCGACGGCGACCGTGGACGGGTCGACGTCGACGATGCGCTCGCCCTGCCAGTCGATGATGAGACGCCCGTCGCCGGTGACCTCGCCCAGCACGGAGGTCTCGACCTCCCACTTGTCGACGACCTTCATGAACGCGTCGAGCTTCTCGGGCGCGACGATCGCCATCATGCGCTCCTGCGACTCCGACATGAGGATCTCCTCGGCCGTGAGCGTGGGGTCGCGCAGCAGCACGTTGTCGAGCGAGACGTGCATGCCGCTGTTGCCGTTGGCCGCGAGCTCGCTGGTCGCGCAGGAGATGCCGGCGGCGCCGAGGTCCTGGATCGCCTCGACCAGCTCGCCGCGGTACAGCTCCAGGCAGCACTCGATGAGCACCTTCTCGGCGAACGGGTCGCCCACCTGCACCGCGGGGCGCTTGGTGGGGCCGGTGGAGTCGAACGAGTCGGAGGCGAGGATGCTCGCCCCGCCGATGCCGTCGCCACCCGTGCGGGCGCCGAACAGCACGACCTTGTTGCCCACGCCGGTCGCGTTGGCGAGCTTGAGGTCTTCGTGGCGCAGCACGCCGACCGCGAGCGCGTTCACGAGCGGGTTCGCCTGGTACACCGAGTCGAAGACGGTCTCGCCGCCGATGTTCGGCAGGCCGAGGCAGTTGCCGTAGAAGCTGATGCCGCTCGTGACGCCGTGCACCACGCGGGCGGTGTCGGGGTGGTCGATCGCGCCGAAGCGCAGCGCGTCCATGACCGCGACCGGGCGGGCGCCCATCGAGATGATGTCGCGCACGATGCCGCCGACGCCGGTGGCCGCACCCTGGAACGGCTCGATGAAGCTCGGGTGGTTGTGCGACTCCGCCTTGAAGGTGACGGCCCAGCCCTCGCCGACGTCGATGACGCCCGCGTTCTGCCCCATGCCGACCATGAGGCGTTCCTTCATCTCGTCGGAGACCTTCTGGCCGAAGCGGCGCAGGTAGTTCTTGCTCGACTTGTACGAGCAGTGCTCCGACCACATCACCGAGTACATCGCCAGCTCGCCCGAGGTGGGGCGGCGGCCGAGGATCTCCTTGATGCGCGCGTACTCGTCGTCCTTGAGCCCGAGCGCGCCGTACGGCTGCTCCTTCTCGGGCGTCGCGATCGCGTTCTCGACCGAGTCGGGGACGTGCTGGGGGGAAGGTGCAGAGGGGGTGGTCACGCGCACTCCAAGGGAAGGGGCCGGCGGGGCGTCTTCAGTCTACCGGCGCGGGTGAGGCGGCTCTCCCGCGAGGGTTGGGCGTCAGATGCGGGCGGTGAGGACGGCGCCATCAGGCTCAGGGGAGGTCGGCGGGCGTCAGGCCGTGGGCGCGTGCCGCCGCCGCGAGTTCCTTGTCATAGGTGAGGAAAGAGGTGACGACGTCGCTCAGTTCGAGTGCCGTTGCCAGATGCAGCGCATCGAGGGTGCGGAGGCCGGTGCGGAGGCGGATGGCGCGGGTCATCGTGTCATCGTCGAGGGAGACGAGAGCGACCCGATCGAGCAGGTCATCAGCGCTCTCGTGGTTGAGGGAACGTCGATCTGCCACGGCGTGAAGCTCGACCGCAAGCAGGCGGGAGGCGACGAACTCGGCTCCCGCGCCGAAAGCACCGACGATGGTGGAGGTCTCCGGCTCTTCGACGAGCGCCTTCGCTGCCGCCGACGCATCGAGGTAGATCACGCGCGGTCCGCGCGGAGGTCATCGAGCACGTCTGCGGTCGGCACCGTGTCGCGAACCGGGGCGTGGGGCAGGGGTCCGCTCTTGGTGGGGAGCGTCACACGTCCGCTGGCGATCATTCGCGTCCACGCCGTCTCGGCCGGCGGTGTCAGTTCTGCGATCGGACGCCCACGGTCCGTCACGGTCAGGTGCTCGCCCGCGGTGACGCGCGCCAGCACCCGCGCGGTCTGTTGATTGAGTTCCGTCTTCGTCACTGTCCCCATCCTTCGAGTCTATGGCGTCACTACTAGAAGTACTAGATTGCGATGTCGTCCTCCGGTCATTCAAGCGAATGGCGAGGACCGGGGGCGCGATGTCCCGTGCATCGCTCCGCGATCGGGGGAGAACTCGCGTGTACTCCTGGATCAGGAGGGCGGGTCCGCGGCCGTGGCGAACCGGGCCGCGAGCGTCTCCGCCGCCTCGCGCAGGGGTTCCGGTCCGACCACCGTGAAGGGCGCATCGAACCGGGCGACCGCGGCGAGCACGCCCACCCACGACCACGAACCCACTGTCACGCGGCAGCGCCCGTCCGGCCGCTCCTCGACCTCGCCGTCGCCCACCCACGGCACCACCTCCCGCGCCGGAAGCTCGATCACGACCTCGCCGATGCACGGCCAGCGGTCCTCCGTGGTCGAGCCCTTCGCCCGCGCCGCCAGGGAGGTCGTGGCATCCTCCGCGGGAAGCGGTCGCGGCGTGAACGACGGCCCGCTCGGCACCCGCGGTCGCATCCGGTCGAGCCGGTAGGTGCGCCAGTCCGCCGCCTCCAGGTCCCACGCCAGCAGGTACCACCGGCCCTCGCGCGCCACGACGGCATGGGGTTCCGTGCGCCGAGGGGGGCGGTCCGCCGCCGCGCCGTAGTCGAAGCGCAGCACCCGCCGGTCGCGCACCGCCGCGCTCGCCGCCTCCAGCACGCCCGGGTCCACCCGCACCTCGGCCGCCGCGCCGGTGAAGCGGATGCCGTCGATCCGGTGCCGGAGCCGCGAGGGCATCACCTGCCGCACGGTCGCGAGGGCGCGCTCTGCCGCCTCGGTCACATCGACGCCGCTCGCGCTCGCGCCCTGCAGTGCCACCGCGATCGCGACCGCCTGGTCGTCGTCGAACAGCAGCGGCGGCAGCTCGGACCCGGCTTCGAGGCGGTAGCCGCCGTACGGGCCCTTGCTCGATCCGATGCGGTAGCCGAGGTTGCGCAGCCGGTCGACGTCGCGGCGGACGGTGCGGGGTGTGACGCCGAGGCGGTCGGCGAGTTCCTGGCCCGGCCAGTCGCGCGTCGCCTGCAGCAGCGACAGCAGCGCGAGCATGCGGGAGGAGCTTCCGGTCATGACTTCATTGTGCGGGAGGGAGAGGACAGAAACCGACCGCTACCCCTGTGATCGTGGACTCACGGCGGCGCTGAACGGCAGCCCGCAGAACCAGGAGAAGCCCATGTCCCTCACCACCACCACGCACCTGAACTTCCGCGGCACGGCCCGGCAGGCGCTCGACTTCTACCGTTCGGTGTTCGGCGGCACCGTGCACGCCACGACCTACGCCGAGGTGGGCATGCCCGCGGACGCGCCCGGAGCGGACCGGATCGTGTTCGGCCAGCTCGACGGCGACCACGGGATCCGGCTCATGGCGTACGACATCCCCGGGCTGGACGACCCGGCGACCACGGCGGGCTCGACGCGGCGGGAGAACGGCGCGACCCTCACCGACCGCGCGTTCTTCCAGTCGCTGCGGGCGGACACCCTCCCCGAGCTCGAGGGCTACTGGGAGGCGCTGGCGGAGGGGGCGAGCGTGATCGAACCGCTGGCCGCGTCGTCGTGGTCGCCCGGCTTCGGCATGCTGACCGACCGGTTCGGCGTCACCTGGGTGCTCGACGTCGCCCGCTGAGGCACGGGCGCTGATCCCGCCGGGGGTCCTGCCGTGGGTCTCGCCGGGGGTGCGGGTTCGAAAAGGCGCCCGCGCGGGCTCCCGGCGGAGCGTTTCCGATCCCACGGAAGGCGTCGCGGGGGGCTTCGCTGAAGGTGCGAGTGCGAAAAGGCGCCCGCGGGGGCTTCCGGCGGAGCGTTTTCGATCCCGCGAGCGCCCCGGGGGCACCGTCGCGCGTCAGACCGGGGGCCACTGCGGGTGGCGGGCCACGGCGACGCGGGCGGAGAGGTCCGCGAGCACCGGGGAGCCCGTGCCCGCGGCGGCATCCGCGTCGGACAGGCCGAGGGCGTCGGCGAGGCCGAGCGCGAGCAGGGCGTGCCCGGCGGCGCTCGGGTGGAACGCGTCGTCGAGCAGTCCCCACGGCATGTCCTCGTTGCCCGGACCGGTGCCCGCGGAGAACGCGGTGAAGGCGGCGTGCTGGTCGACCAGGATCACGCCCTCGGCCCCTGCGACGTCGCGGATCGCCTGCGCGAAGTCGCCGATGCGGGCGCGGTCGGGCGCATGGAGCAGGTCGACCGCGGGCGGGGTCTGCAGCACCGGCACGGCGCCGAGGTCGCGCACGCGTCGTACGAACTCCGCGATCGAGTCCGCGAACGCCGCGACCTCGATCACGGGGTCGAGCCACTGCGTGGTGCAGTCGTTCGTGCCGATCATGAGCGTCACCACGTCGGGCCGCCAGTGGGCCACGCGGCGCTCGAAGTCGTCGAGGATCAGGTCGGCGCGCCAGCCGGTGATGGCCGTGTTGATCACGGTGTCCTGCACGCGCCCGCGGTCGCCCCGGATCAGCTCGTGCAGGTGCTCGACGTAGTTCCTGGCGCCGCGGGTGTGGATGAGGCCGTGCGTGATCGAGTCGCCCGTGCACACCCAGGTGACCGGCGCCCCGGAGGCCAGGAGCCCCCGGAGCGCCGTGCGGTCGTCGGTCATCCGGTGACCTTGAGCTGCACGTCGATGAACCGCGGGCGGTAGATCGAGGCGTCGTCGTACACGTCGCCCACGTTGTCGAACGTGTTCACGTTGTACGACACCAGGATGCGGTTGCCCTGGCGCAGGTTCGGGTGCTCGTGCGCGTTGTAGGTGAACACGTCGGGGTCGCCGTAGCTGCCCAGCGCTCCGGTCTCGGGCGTGCGGTACAGCTCGACCGGGTCGGTGAACGGGCCGATCGGCGAGCACGAGGTGCGCGCGACGATGCGGGTGCTGAACAGCTCCGAGGTGTCCTGCGTCACGAGCAGGTAGCCGTCGCGGTAGGGCGCGACGCTGAACTCGTTCGCGACGTACGGCACCACGGGCACCGCGTCGGTCTCGGCGGCCGACCATCCGGTGCCGTTCCAGTACGTCCAGGTGCCCGTGAGGCCGTCGCGGTCCTGCACGCGGGCGACGTAGGCGGAGCGCACTCCACCCGGGTCGGCGATGCCGTAGACGTACGTCGTGCCGCGCTCCTCCAGCGTCCACGAGCCCCAGTTGATGCCTGTCGCGGAGGGGAGGTCGACGATCGACTCGAGCTGCAGCGTCTGCCCGTCGAGCGTGGCCAGCCGGTTCGCGGTCCACGCGAAGTCCCACTGGCCGGTGCCGGTGCGCGCGAACTGCAGCAGCGGCACCTGCACGGTCCCGTCGCGCCCGGGGGTCGGGTCGCCGATCCAGTACCACTTGCCGTCGGGCTCGGGCGGGATGATGCCTGCCGGGTCGTCGGGGGTGCCGCCGGTGATCGTGGTCAGGTTCCCCCGGCGGTCCTGCACCACCACGGAGTTGTTCACGAAGGGGGAGTCGGTGGGCCGCGAGCCGTCGGGGTTCACGGTGCCGAGGAACGTGTCGGAGAAGAACCATCCGGTCTTCCCCTTGCCGAGCGGCAGCGAGTAGGTGCTGTCGCCACCGGTCCATTCGCCTCCCGTGTTGCCGTAGGTGGTGAACGTGTCGGTGAGGCCCTGGTTCACGCTCGCGGTAGCGGTGAGCGTCTTGTCCACCAGGGAGCACTGGCCGGGGCCGCTGCCGTGTCCTCCGCCGGCGGGCACGGCGGCCGTCGCGGGTGCGGCGAACAGCGCTCCGGCGCCGAGGGCTGCGGCGGCGAGACCTGCCGCGATCGTGCGTCTTCTCATATCGATCACTCCTTCGTGTTCGGGTGGTGCGGGGGTGGTGCGTCTGGGGGCCGTCGTCTCGTCGGTTGCGCGGGCTCTCGAGAGAGCGGAGCGCGAGGAAGGGCGTCATCGGCCAGGGGTGCGGGTGATCCCTCCGGCCGCGTCGATGTCGTACGCGCGCTCGCCGACGCGCAGGCCGCGCAGCACGGCGTGCGGGTCGAGGGCGGCCACGCAGCCGGCGGCACGCACCGTGCCGTCCGCGGCGACCGACACCCCGAACAGCGCCTCGACCACGAGCTCGATCCAGGCGCCAGACGACGAGCACGCCCAGTCGATGATGTACGGCAGCTGGGGTGGGGCCTTGCGGGCGCCGCCGTTGATGCCGGGCACCGCCTCGTCCACGAAGTGCGCCTGGCCCATCGGGCCCTGGTTCGCGGTGCGGGAGAGCCCCTCGACCCAGGCCGTCAGCACCTCGGGTGCTCCGAGGGCTGCGAGCGCGCGCCCGGCGTCGGCGGGCCAGGCGGGGTAGGCGCCGTTCCACTGGTGGTCGGGGCGCGGGCTGTAGCTGGCGTCGGGGTCCCAGGGCGAGAGCGCCCGCATCCAGTTGTCGGTCTGCAGCTCCCGCTGGAAGAACGCGACCATGTCGTCGCGCACGCCCGGGGCGAGGTCGTCGGCGATGGTGGTGCCGACGATGCTGAAGTCGTAGCAGTGGCGAACCGGCAGCAGCGTGCCGTCGGGTTGCCCGGCGGCGAAGATACCGGTCCCGGGGAGGTACCGCTCGATCACCGCGGGCAGCAGCGCCTCGGCGTCGGCGCGCAGCTCGGCCGCGGCGGTCTCGTCTCCCTGCAGTGCGGCGAGGTCGGCGGCCGTGCGCATGCTCCACACGTTCGCGGCGTTGAGGCTCGCGACCTCGTGCGTGTAGGAGCTGACGCACTCCAGCAGGTTGTCGATCTCGCCGTAGTCGGCCAGCGCGGTGTCGCGACGTAACTCCTTCCAGTTCGTCGCCCACTCCCGCACCGACCGGGCGACCGTCTGATCCCCCACGATCTCGTCGAGGAAGGCCACGTCGCCGGTGAACCGCACGTAGTCGTGCACGAGCCGGGTCATGGCGTAGTCGTTCACCGAGTACCAGCGGCCGACGGGGCCGCCCGTGAGCGAGGAGGTGCCGAAGTGCGAGTGGATGTCGAGGGAGATCCAGTGCCGCACCTGCGCCCGCATCTCGTCGGGGTCGAGCAGGGCGTGGCTGACGGAGCTGAGGCTGTAGTCCCAGATGAACGTGGTGGTGCCCCAGTAGTTCGGCATCAGCGTGTCGTACGACCGCCCGAGCACGTTGCCGGCGAAGTCGCGGCGGAACCAGATCACCCCGAGCACCGCCCACCAGTACAGGCGCCGCAGCGGCTCGGACGCGGTGTCGAGCAGCGGCAGGGCGCCCGAGTACTCGGTGTCGGCGGGGTCGAACGCGGCCCGCAGCTGCCCGTTCCAGAACTCCTGCGCGGCGGACAGGGCCGCGGGCACGTCGGCCGACACGAGCGCGTACGTGCGGGCGGCGTCGTCGCGCGAGAGGCCGAGCGCCTGCACGTAGGCCGTGCGGGAGACGGCGCCCGCCGGCACGGTGAGCACGGCCGACAGCTCGCCGCCGCGACCGTTGCCGCCGATGCCCGTGTCGAACGCGTCGGGCAGCTCGGCCACGCCGCTCAGCGCCGCGGATCCTCCGGTGAGGCCCTGCACGCTCCACGCCGCGGCATCGGCGGAGGCGAAGACGAGGCACTCACCGTCGACCGTGGCGGTGTCGCGCTCGGAGGGCGACTCGGCGTCGAGCCAGGCGTCGGCGGAGCGGGTCACGCGTGCCGCGGCCGAGAGCCCGAGGCGCACCTCGCGGTCGGTCGCTCCGGTGTTGCGCACCGCGATGTCGATCGCCACCGCCGTCCGCCCCGGCACGCACACGGTCGTCGTCTCGATCTCGAGCTCGCCCACGGTCGCCCGCCGCACCACCCGGTCGGGCCGCCACTCGTGCGTGACGGCGACGCCGTATGACGCGAACAGCCGGCCGTCGACGAACAGCACCGCGGTCTGCGTGAGCCCCTGCGACACGGGCGGGAACTGCACGGTGCTGAGCGCGGTGAGGTCGTGATCGACGCGCACCGTGCCGAGCATGTTCGTCAGGCCCGTGGGCGCGATCATGTCGTCGTAGTGATGCGTGACCGCATCGGCGACCAGATCCTCGACGGTGGGGATGAGGGGATTCATGATGCCTTTCGAGGCGGAGGGGGATCAGTACTGGCCGAGCGCGAGGCCCTTGGCGAAGAACCGCTGGGTGCAGAGGAACAGGATGACGGTGGGCAGCGACACCAGCACGGCGGCGGCGAGCACGACCGACATCTGCGCGCCGCCGTAGGTGCTCTGCATGCCCGACAGCGTGGTGATGATGGGGCGGATGTCGTCGGACTGGCTGAGCGTGAGGCCGAGCAGCAGGTCGTTCCACACGAACGTGGCCTGCAGGATGAAGATCGCGACCAGCGCGCTCGACGCCATCGGCAGGTACATCCGGGTGAAGATGCGCCAGGTGGTGGCGCCGTCGAGCACCGCGGCCTCGAACACGTTGTGCGCGACGCCGGTGAAGAAGTTGCGCATCACGAACGCCGAGAACGGCACCGAGATCACGGTGTAGATCATGATCATGCCGAGCCGGGTGTCGAAGAGCCCGGTGCGGGAGTAGGCGTCGAACAGGGGCAGCAGCACCATCTGCAGCGGGAACACCGTGCCGCCGAAGATCACGACGAACCACAGGAAGCCGCGCTTGAGGCGCAGGGCCACGATCGCGAAGCCGGCCGCCGCACCTACGAGCACGGCGATGGTGGGCGACACGATCGAGTAGATGAGGGTGCTGACGATGCTGTCGCCGATGCCGGAGAGCTCGAGCGCCTGGCCGAAGTTCTCGAACAGGTGGAAGTCGGTGGGGATCCACGACTCCTTCGACGTGAAGGTGGTCGGGTCCTTCATGGCATTCACGACCAGCAGGTACGCGGGCAGCAGCCACACGATCCCGAGGACGACGAGCACGGCGGTGCGGATGATCTTCGACATCACATCTCCTTCTTCGGGGAGAGCTGCTGGCGCAGGTACAGCACCGAGGCGACGAGGGTGATCACGGTCAGGAACACCGCGATCGCGGAGCCGAGGCCGTAGTCGCTGTTCACGAACGTCTCCTTGTACATCGTCAGCGCGAGGGTCTCGGAGACGGTGCCTGGTCCGCCCTTGGTCATGCCCCACACGATGTCGAAGGTCTTGAGGCTCGCGACGATCGAGAGCCCGACGACCACGGCGGTGAGCGGGCGCAGCATGGGCCACAGGATGCTCGTGAAGAGGCGGACGCCGCCGGCGCCGTCGATGCGCGCGGCCTCCAGGGGCTCCTTCGGGATGGCCTGGAGCCCGATCGTGAACAGCAGCGCGTTCACGCCGACGCCCTGCCACGACGAGGCGATGATCATCACGACGGTGTTGAGCGGGGCGTCGAGCAGCCACCGGGGCGGGTCGGTGATCCCGAACGCCGCGAGGGCCTGGTCGAGCGCGCCGCCCGAGGAGAGGATGAACGACCACACCACGCCGACGCCGATGCCGGAGAGGGCGTAGGGGATGAGGAACGGGAGGCGCAGCCAGATGCCCCCGCCGAGGTTCCAGGTGAGCAGCGCGATCGCCAGGCCGATGCCGACCGGGATGATCAGGGTGCCGATCACCCAGAGCACGGTGTTCATCGCGGAGCCCACGAAGTCGGCGTCGGTGAACATCTCGACGTAGTTGTCGAGCCCGATCCAGTCGGGGCTGCCGAGGCCGTTGTACGACGTGAAGCTGAGGAACACCGTCCACAGCAGCGGGAGGTAGAGCAGGACCGCCACCAGGATCACGCCCGGGGCGACGAAGCCCCGGGCGGACCACTGGTACGGCGTCTTCTGATGCGCCATCCGCTCGCTTACTCCTGCTCTGCCCAGTACTTGTCGGCCGTCGCCTGGATCTTCTCCAGGAACGGCATCGGGTCGCCCGGGTTGGCGTTGAAGGCGCCGAACTGCTCGATCGCGGTGGTCACGATCTCGGTGGGCATGGCCTCGAAGAACCGGTCGTAGAGGGAGTAGTCGTCGCCCGCGATCTGCTCGCCGAGCTCGGCCAGGGCGGGGTCGGCGACCTCGGCCTTCGGGTTGAACGCCACGTCGCCGTGGGCGTCGTTCCACGCGGTCTGCGCCTCGGGCGACATCCACCACTCGGCGTAGGCGAGTCCGAGGTCGCGCTGCTTCGAGTTCTCGGCCGTGCAGATCGGGCCGGACTCGACGGCCACCGGGGTGGTGTCGAGGTCGCCGTTCACCGCGGGGATCGCGAACATTCCGTAGTCGTCGGTGGTCATGCCGGCGCCTTCGAGGTTGCCGGCGAAGAACGTGCCGAAGTTGATCATGGCGTAGTCGCCCTGCTTGAGCCCGACCGCGGGGTCGGTGGTGCTGCCCGCGTCGCTGAACCAGCCGTTCTCCTGCTCCTCGAGCCACACGTTCATGACGTCGACGATCTCGGGGTCGGTGTACTTCACGTCGCCCGTGGTGAGCCCGGCGTACAGGTCGGGGTCGGTGGAGGCGACGAGGTGCTGGAACCACTGGAAGGTGAACAGCACGCTGGTCTGGTAGTACGGGGTGACCCCGGCGTCCTTCAGGGTCTCGGCGGCGGTGTTCAGCTCGTCCCACGTGGTGGGCACCTCGATGCCGTTGTCGGCGAAGGCGGCCTTGTTGTAGAACATGATCCAGTAGGCGATGTTCATGGGCACGCAGTACTGCTTGCCGTCGAACGTGTAGCTGTCGCGCAGGTCTTCGCTCACCCAGCCCTCGTCGACGGCCTTGCTCCAGATGTCGGTGGTCTCGGCCACCAGGCCCTCGTCGACCAGCTGCTTGAGCGAGTCGCCGGTGTGCCACGTGAACAGGCCGGGCGACTTGTCGGTGCGGAACGACTGCTTGATGAAGGCGTCGTACTGGTTGGCGTCGGAGTAGCCGGTGGTCTTGAGGGTGATGTCGACGGCGTCGCCGCTGACCTCGTTGAGCGACTCGAAGTCGGGCTTCCACGCCGCCTTGTCGGTGTAGAAGTTGAGCGTGCCGGTGACCTCTCCGCCCTCGGCGCCTCCGCCTCCGGAGTCGCCGGAGCAGCCGGCGAGAGCCAGGGTGCCGAGGAGGAGACCGGCCGCGGCGGCGGCGATCGTGCGTCGCGAAATCATTCAGAACTCCCTTGTTCGTGTTGGTATCGTTACCAGAAATCTGGTCTCACGATACCGAGGTGATGACGGCGGTGCAAGGGATTCCCGGGTGGGATCCTCGCGGTGATGCCTCGTGCTGTGTGTCGGGTGTCGATGTTCAGTTGTCACCCGTGCGCGTGCCGCGCACGGAGGCCTTGACGGTCGCGAAGCGCGGGCTCCGCGAGTTCTCGGTGCGCTCGATCCGGTACGCGCCCACCGCGGCCGGCACGATGAAGGTCTCGGCGTAGTGGATCACGAAGGGCTCGAACGCCGCGGTGGGGCTGACCACGCGCACCTCGTCGCCCTCCACCAGGTTGAGCACGTTGACCGTGCCGTCGGTGTCGTGATCGGCGCCCTGCGCGAACCAGTGCCGGCGCACCTCGATGAACTCCAGCTCGTGCAGTCCCGTGCGCTCCTCGGTGACCTCGTCATCGGTGTGCAGGGTCTCGACGCGGTCGACCAGGTTCTCCATCACCCAGGTGGTGTCGCGGTCCCACTGGATGTTGCGGGCGCCGTGGTCGAGGTGCACGGGGCGGGGGGTGCCGTCGAGGCCCACGCGGCCCCAGTCCCACAGCTTGAACGTGAAGATGAACGGCGTCGCCGAGATCTCCAGCACCATCGAGTTTGACCCCGATGCGTGCACGGTGCCCGCGGGGATCAGGAAGTGGTCGTGCTTGCGGGCGGGGAACGAGTTGACGTACTTCTCGGCGGGGAACGGGTGCTCGCCGTCCTGCGCGGTCGCCAGGTCCTGCAGCATCTCGGCGGGGTCGATGCCCTCCTTGGTGCCCAGGTACACGACCGCGTCGTCGCCGACGTCGAGCATGTAGTAGCTCTCGTCCTGCGTGTAGTGCATGCCGAACGTGTTCTGGATGTAGTCCGTCAGCGGATGCACCTGCAGGCTGAGGTTGCCGCCGTCCATCGTGTCGAGGAAGTCGAAGCGGATGGGGAACTCGGCCCCGAAGCGCGCGAACGTCTTGGCGCCGAGCAGATCGACCGGGCGGCTGAACACCAGGTCGAGCGCGGGCAGCTCGATCACGCCGCCGTCGCCCTCCAGCAGCAGCGAGTTCTCCTCGGGCACGCAGTCGAAGCACCACGCGTAGTTGTCCTTCGAGGGGTCGAGCCCGATGAGGTTCTTCATCCACTGCCCGCCCCACACGCCGGGGTCGAAGAACGGCACGACGCGGAACGGGCGGTGCGCCGCATCCTTCAGGGCCTGCCGGAAGGCGGTGCCCGTGATCATGCCCGCGTCGGGGGAGTCGGGGTGCGGTTCGGCCGGGGCGATCGCGTTGCCGTCGAGCACGAAGTCGAGCGTGTCGAACAGCGTGCGCTTGTGGCGGTCGGCCACCCGCCACTCCACGAAGAACCCGCGCTTGTACTTGCGCAGGTTGTCCTCGCCGGGGTTGTCGGCGCGCCAGTTCGTGGCCCCCTGGCGCTGCCGCAGCTGGATCTCCCAGCGGGCCATGTCGACCAGCACGGTCGCGGAGGCTCCGGCCAGACGGTCCTCGAGCAGCGCCGCGCCCCAGCCGACCACGACCGTCGGGGTTCCGGTGACCGCGGCCGCGAGCGCGTCGAGGCGCTCGGCGTCGTAGAAGTCGTCCAGGGTGAAGTGGCTCATGACGCCGAAGACCCGGTCGTCGGTGAGGTTCGGGGCGATCAGCCGCTCGACCTCGGCGACCGGACGCGCCGCGGTCTCCACGTCGGTGAGGGTCCAGGCGGGAAGGGCGGCCTCCAGCTGGGCGGCGAGCGCGGGCACGTCGACGCCGGGGTAGGTGTCGACCAGCAGCACGGGCGCCGTGCCGGTCACGCGGGCGCGGGCCTCGGCGAGCTCGGCGGCGGCGGCCCACGCCTCGGCACCGCGCAGGATGCGCTCGCCCGGCGGCAGCGCCACGGTCGGCTGGGTGTCGTAGCGACCCCGGGTGGTGTGCCCTTCGTGCATGTCGCTGATCGGCGCGGTCACTGGTCCTCCTGCGGTGGTGCGGTGCGGGGTGCGGTCGTCGGCTCCGGGGTCCCCGATGGGGCCGGGCGCGACGAGGGGTTCGAGGGTGCGGGTGGGGCGGCGGTCCGGCTGGCCGCCGCGGCGGCGCG